>JBFMHB010000087.1:0-7545 GCA_040752915.1 Acidobacteriota bacterium | reverse complement strand
AGGCCGAACTGGCCCAGGCCCAGGCCCAGAAGGCCCAGGCCGTCCGCGACCTCGAACGGGCCACGGCGGAGCGCAACGCCGCCGCCCGGGAGTACAACCAGGCGGCCCAGGCCAAGGCCCAGGCCGACGCCAAGGTGGCTCAGCTCCAGTCGGCCCTCGGCATCGAACCCACTCCCGCTTCGGGCAAACAGGAGCCCCTGGAGCACGCGGGGGAGGGAGCCGCGGCCGCGGCCGCCGCCGCCTCGGGAGGGGGCCGGCGCCGCCGCCAGCCGAGCGATCCATACCGGGACGCGATCTGGCAGTACGACCAGGCCATGTACGCCGAAATGGCCCGGCGGGCGCGGGAGCGCGAGATGATGATGCGCCTTCTCCAGGAGCGCAACCGCGGAATGCTTCCCAACGGCCTGGGCGGAGAGGTGGCCGGAATGGGCGCCCTGGCCGGCCAGGGCCTGGCCGGACTAGGGGCCGCCGTGGCGGGCGCCGCCGCCGGGGGGATCGTGGGAGCGGGGCTCGTCCACGGTCACATGTGGGCCGAGTACAACCCCATCCGGGTCTGGGTGCATCCCAGCCACACCGCCGACGTGGGCTGCTACAAAATGGACGTGAAGTACCTGGACGACAACATGGTTTCCGGCGTCTCCTCGGCCTCCGCCGTGGGGCCCGGCGCCGTCGTGGGCGCCGACGCGGGGGGCCTTCCCCCGGCGGGTGGGCCGGGATCCGCGCCCGGGACGGGTCCCGCGCCGCCCGGGCCTCCGGGTCAGTGGGTCGCCCAGCCCGGCGGACCGAGCGACGAGGAGAAGGACGCCCGGGACGCCGCCCAGAAGGCCCGCGACGAGGCCCAGAAGTACAAGGACATGTGGGAGGAGTCCGAGAAGTCCGCCGACAAGTCCGACCCCGGCTACCAGAAGCTCAAGGACCAGTACGACCAGTACATCAAGAGCCAGGAGGACGCCGCCGCGGACGCGGAGGCCAAGGCCGACGCCCTGAAGGGCCAGCGGGAGGCCGAGGAGGCCGCCGCCAAGGAGGCCGCCGACCGGAAGGCCCAGTGGATCGCCGACCGCCAGGAGGACCTCAAGGCCGCCGCGGAAGAGAAGGCCCACCTCGAAGCCGTCATCCGGGGCGCCCAGCAGGGAGGCTTCGACACCTCCGAGCACCAGACCCGGCTGAACCAGTTGAACGAGCGGCTGGGACAGCTTCACGGCCAGCTCGGCAAGGAGGGGGCCGACATCGACTACACGGCCCGGGACCGGGGAACCATCTCGGTGGGCAAGGAGTTCGCCGAGGCGGGACAGAAGGCCAAGGAGCAGGCGGAACTCCTCGACCGGCTCCAGAAGATGCAGAAGGCGGCCTTCGACCACGGGATGCTGGAGCCCGGCGCCGACGGCCAGCGGGGGGACATCTACGGCAAGGTCGGCAACATGATCAACGACCTGCTCTCGGGCAAGAAACTGGACCCCGACAAGATCCAGCAGGTGAGGGATTACATCGGCGGCCGCATGGACGGCACCTACGGCGATCCCAACCGGATGCCTCCTCCCGAGAAGCCCTGGTACGCCGACGGGGAGTCCTGGAAAAACGCCTTCGCCGAGACGGGGCGCAACCTGTCCACCTGCCAGACGAGCGACGGGAAGTTCTCCTGGATGGGCCTCGGCGGCCGCATCGCCATCGGCGCCCTCACGGGGGGCGGATCGGAGTTCGTGTTCGTGCCCATGGGGGGCCTCCAGGTCACGAAGGACGCCGTGGACCGGGGAGCGGACGGATTCGAGGCCTGGAAGCAGGGCATGACCGAGACCATCAAGCAGGAGCTCATCGGAAAGTTCGTGGGGGGGGTCTTCCACGTGGGGGGCAAGGCCTTCGGCGGCATGGTGGGCGCCGAGCTGGCGGGCAAGAACATGTTCAAGGGCGCCGCCCGGGGGGCCTGGACGGGCCTTTCGGAGTGCGGCGAGAACGTCGTCAAGGAGGCCGGCGAGCTCTTCTCCGGCACCGCCTGGAAGAACACCCTCGCGGCGGGCGCCAACACTCTCGGGAAAGGCGCTTCCCGGCTTGGGAATATCGTCACCGGCGAGGAGGGCCTTACGCTGGGCTTCGGCAAGGCGGGCGCCGAGGGAGCCGAACAGGCGGCGGGCGCCGGGGCGAAGGCCGCCTCCGAGGGGGCCGAGCAGGGGGCCGTCAAGTCTCCCCTCATCGGCACCGAGGATTGGGCCCGCCAGCAGCAGATCCGCCGGGCCGCCGCCACGGGGGACCCCGACGTGGTGGCCGGCCTCTACCGGGACGGCGGCATGAAGGACCTCATCGAGATGCAGAAGAAGGGCTTCGTGAGCGCCGAGGAGGCCAAGGCCATCAACTCCGTCTTGCGGGACGAAGTCAACCAGTCCATCCGACAGGGCACGAAGGACGCCATCGAGGACTTCCAGAGCCAGACGGGCGTCAAGGTCAAGGAGGTCCTCGTGGGCGACAGCGGGTCCTCCGCCCAGGGCCCGCCCTCGCGCTTCAAGACCGACGCCGACCGGACCCTCATCACGACCTTCGACGACGCGAGCGTGAAGGACTACGCCTCCAAGCGGGGAATCAGCGAATCCGAGGCCTACGACGAACTGAGCAAGAAATTCACGAACGCCCACGAAGCGAGCGTCAACAAGTCGCTCCAGGACCGCACGGGGCTCACGGCGGACGACGTGGACTACAAGAGCTACGACCGCATCGGGGGCGGCTCGGGCAAGAGCGACTCCTACGCCGAGGGCTTCACCAACTCCCGGCAAGCGGGCCAGGGGTCGGGGGAGAAGTACACCGTGAACCCCGACGGGACGGCCAAGGACCCCGTGCGGGTCTCGGGCCAGACCATCGTGGACCAGAACCAGCTCACGAAGGCCAAGTACGATCCCAATTACAAGTTCCCCGAGGACGCCACGAGGATCCCGCCCAGCGAAATCCCCTCCGTCCTCGAGCAGCAGACGGCGAGCATCGGCAAGCACCCCGACGACCCGCTCACCATCGCCAAGGCCGTGGGGCGCACGGAGAAGGTCGCCAACGTGGTGGGCGAATCCCTCGGCGACCCGCGCCTGACGCAGACGGCCCGGGAGATCTACGAGAACCCAGGCCGCATGGACGAGATCCTGAAGAAGAACGGATTCGTGGACGCCGCAGGAAACCCCGACCCATCCGCTTTCTGCAGCCAGGGAAGTTCCAGGGTGGTCCACTATTCGGCCCAGTTCCCCCACCGGTAGAAGGAGCGCTCCATGCGAACGGACCAAGGTGAATGGATCCTGACGGAGGGCGAACTCGCCGCGGCCGCGAAGAGCCTCGGCCTGGCACGGGGTGTCCTCGATGCCCTACCCGGGGCGGCTCCGGCGCCGGACGAGGTCGTCCGAACCTCCCGGGAGGTTTCCGCGCTGGAACCCGCCCTCAAGGGCCTCTTCGAAAAGGCCCTCTCGGTCCTCGCCTCCCCGGCCAGGGTGGTGCGCTTCCACACGGCCGCGGCGGACACGCGGGTGAGCCGGAGCCTCCTCGCCTTCTCGCCCTCCCTGCCGGGAGTCTGGGTGAGCCTGGCGCGCGGCGGGGACGAGCGGCGCGTGAGCCTGAGGACCCAGGCCGAGCTGAGGCTCCTCGTGGCACGCCACCTCGCCGCCGGCGATTCGCTGAACCCCGATCGGGTGGGCGCCGACCTCTCCACCCACGGTGTCCTCGCCCTCCTCGCGGCCTGCGCCCAGATCCGGCGCGCGCGCCTCATCGCGCTCCTGCGCCACGAGGAGGCCGCCGAAGTGTTCTCTCCACACGATATCCAGGCCCGCCTGGAGGAGGCCGCCACGGCGGATTTCCGGTGGCCCCTCTCCTTCGTGGCGCCCATGATCCCTCTTCCCGTGAAGGAACTCGGCGTGACCAAGGACCCCCGGCCCGCCCTCGTGGAACTGGCGCGCGCCGGGTTCCTGGAGCCCGTGACCGAGTCCGAGACGCCCCTCTTCGAAATGAGCCCCGGAGGCCGTGTCTTCGCGGAGGGCCTCTGCCAGGAGGCCTCCCGGGGTGCGCTCTCGGTGGCCCGCGCCGTAACCGGCGACCAGATCGCCTACGACGTGATGCTCTTCTGCCGCGGCCCGTTTAACCTCTTCTCCTTTTTCATGAGCGGGGAAGTGGGCTTCGCCACGACCCTCCTGGCGGGAGACCTGGACGAACTCCTCCAGTACGCCTTCTCGGAGGCCGCGCCCCCGCCGCCCTCGCGATCCAGCGTCCAGGCCAAGGCCGATGCCTCGGACTCGGAGCGGACCGTCCTCGAAGCCCCCGCTTGCACTCCGGCATGGATCGTCGTGGAAAAGGGCCAGCAGATCGGCCGGCGGATCGCCCTGTTCCCCGGCGCCTCGGCGGGGCGGAAGGAGGACAACCTCCTCTGTGTGCCCGACCCCGGGGCCTCCCGGAAACACCTCGCCTTCACCCTGGACGAGGAGGGCGCCTGGCAGGTGGAGGACGCGGGGAGCAGCAACGGGACCTTCGTCAACGAGACCCGCATCGGGGCCCCGGTCCGCCTGAAGGAGGGCGACCTCGTGCGCCTCGGTCAGACGGTCCTTCGCGTGACCTTCACGCCGGGAGCCTAGGGAGGACCCCATGGCGACGGACCTATGGAAGACCGGTTGGCAGGAAGACGCCTTCGCTCGGGGCCAGAAGGCCTTCACCGAGACCCCGGCGTGGTACCAGCACCTCTCTCCGGCGGACGTGGCCGAGGACGCCTACCTTCTGGGGTGGGCCTCCACCCTCTTCGTCCGCGACGGCGTCCCCCAGGGACCGGGCCGGGCCCAGGCGGCGCCTCCGTCCGCCCCTGAACCGGCCCCCGTGGTGGCCGTTCCCGCCTTTCCCTACGAGCGCTGCCTCAAGCCGGGCGGAGAAACCACGCGCCACTACCAGGACGCCCTCGCGGGACGCTGCGGCGCCCTCCACCGGGCGGCGGCGGTCCGGGCCGGTGGAGAGGACGCCTGGTGCGGGGCCATCGCCGCGCTCCACCGGGCCGGAGCCCTCCGCACCACGTGTCCCGAGGATCCGCCCCTCCACGCGCCCGCGCTCTCCACCTTCGGCGAGGACTTCCAGGCCTGCGCCGCCGCCGTGGGGCGCAAGACCCTTCACGCCTTCAAGATCGGATTCGGCCTCTGGGGCCGGTGGGAGGCCCCATGATCGAGATCCGCCTCTCCCTGGCCGAGACGCGGTGGGCCCTCCAGCGTTCGGGGATCACTCCGCGCATGCCCTCGCCCATCCTGGAGCCCGTGGAGGCCGTGCCCGAGGTCCCCTCCCCGAGCCCCGCCGAGTCCGAAATCGTGAAGTCCCTTCAGGCGCGCGGCCTCGCGGGAACCGACGGCTCCCCCAACCCGCTCCTTTGCGCCGCGCTCGAGTGGCTCTCGGTCCCGGACCGGGTCTGGAGCCTGTCCCTCTTCGGACGCGGCGGCGCGGAGATGGTCCACCTGGCGACCAAGGAGGACGCCGCCGTGGAGTGCCGCCGGAGCACCGACGGCTTCCGCCTTCGCTTCCCGGTCCCCGCCTCGGAGGCCGAAGAGTGGCTGTCTCTCCGGTTGCGAGGAGGCGCCCATGGGTCCTAACCCCATCGCCAAGGGCATCGGCCTGGTCGTTTCGGGCGTCGTCTTCATCCTGGCGCTCTTCCTCAAGCTGTGTTTCACCACGGCCCTGTACGCCACGCTCGCGGAGATCCAGCGCCGGGTGCAGGTCTTCAAGGCCAACCGCCGCCCGCCCGTCCGCGCCATCCTCCTGATCCCCGTGGTCATCCTCTTCGTAAGCGCGGTCCTCTTCCTCATCAGCGTGCCCCGCTTCGTCTTTGGCACGATGAACCTCCAAGCCCTGCGCGGCCTGCAGATCAACCCCATGACCGTGGTGTGGATCGGGCTCCGCTTCGGTTTCCTGCTGGCGGCCCTGGTCCTGGGCCTGGTCCTCGGGCTCATGATCGGGCGGGGCTTTCCCGTTCTGAAGGACCGCTTCGGCGGAGTCCTCGTGGCCTCCAAGGGCGCCCACCTGACCTTCTGGACCGCGGCCTTCGCCCTTGCCGGCTTCTTCCGCCTCATGCCCTGGGGCATCGTCACCTACTGGACCGTCTGGCTTCTCGTCCTGGCGGCCTGCCTCGTCATGGGGGCGCACTATTCGCTGTACGGAAGCTACCGGGAGGCCTACACGCGAACCTCCCAGGGCCTCGGAAGCGGCGAGCCCATCCGCCTGGAGCTGGACGCCGGGGAGGCCGTTGTGCTCTCGGCGATCCTCGGCTCCCGAGGCGCCTTGACCGAACAGGCCCTGGCGCAGGCCCTCCGCTCGCCGGACGCCTCCCTCCTCGCGCATCCCGCCTGGGCCGAGAGGGCCCACGCTCTGGCCTCGGATGCCGGCGCTCTCGGAGCCGCGCTCTCGTCCCTGGCGACGCGAGGCCTGGCCGGCAAATCGGCCCAGGGCTGGGGCCCCGCCGGCGCCTCCCTCCGCCTCCGATCCGCGGGCTTTTGCGACCGCGCCGCCTCCCTGACCGTCAAGGGCCCCTCGGGGTCGCGAACGCGGGTCGTCCAGTGGCTCGGACCCTCGCGTTTGCTGATGGAGCCGGGCCCCTTGACCTTGACCCTCCGGGAGCTGGCCCCGGGCGACTCCCTGCCCGCTCTCCTGGCGGGCGAGTAGAATGGGAGCACGGGCCCCGGCACCGGGCGCATGGGGGGAGGAGGTTCCGATATGAGCGGACAGGGGGAGGAGAAACTCCTGGGCGACTTCGTGAAGGGCCGGTTCCTTTTCTTGGAGGACTTTTGCCAGAGAAACGGCCTGGACGTCGCTGGAACCAACCGAGCGGTCCAGGCCGAGGCCCTTCGGCTCGCGGAAGATCCCGCGCGCCAGGCTTTTTTCCGCGATCAGGTCTTCAACGGACCGGTCCTGGCCACCACGCTGTACCCCGAGTGGGTGGACCGGATCCTCCTGCAGGCCCTGAGCAACATCCTCAAGGGGCCGGGCGCGCCTCTGCACACCACCTCGTCCAAGGTCTCCTGCATCCCCTTCGAAGCCGGACGCTTCAACGCCCGACGCCAGGCCGCCTCGGTTTTCCGGCCCTTCTTCCAGGGCAAGACCCCCGAGAACTGGCTGACCCACGGCTTTTTCATGGTCCTGAGGCGCTGTTACGGCGACGGCTTCGCCGGGAAGGGGAAGGTCGTCGAGGTGGGCCCGAACCACTATCAGGTCCACATCGACAACGACGGGGTGCCCCAGGCCAGCCGGATGGAGTGCTCCACAGGCGTGGGGTACATCTACGAAGGGCTCCTCCTCACCGGCGCCAAGGACCCGCTCGTGACGCACACGCAGTGCCGGAGCGAATCCCCGGGCCCCGACCGGGTCTGCATCTACGACGTCACCTGGAAATAGCCCGCCGTCCGGCGGCATCCGAACCATCCGGCCCTTCTCGATGAAGACCTGCTTCCAGCCGGTGTAGATCGGCGAGCGGGAGGGGAGCTGGTTCGGCACCTCCTGCCCCGTCTTGGGGTCGATCTTGTACACCGCCACCCGCCAGTTGTCCCCCGAGTACCGCGGGGGCAGTTTCAG
>JBFMHB010000086.1 GCA_040752915.1 Acidobacteriota bacterium | reverse complement strand
CGCCGCCGGCGCACCCCTTAGTGTGTGGGGGGGGAGGCGAACGGACCCGAGCCAGGCAGGCCGGCCCGCCCCAAGGGCGGCCGGGCGGGAGAGGCGCCGGGAGGAAAGGCGCGGGAAAAGGCGCCCGAGATCCCTCCTATGTTGCCTTTCGAAGAAGCCTTTGGGAGGACGGCAAGCAGGGGACGCCTTTCGGACCGGTGCCTCCCGACCGACGCCAAGCGCATCCAGCGCTTGGGTGGCCTGCCCAGCCCTTCGAGACGTCCAGATTCGCGAGAGGAGCCAAATGAAAGACGGGAGGCCCGAAGGCCTCCCGTCTTCGACTCGTCGGGCTGGGCCGGTCAGCGCGTGAAGGCGGCGCTGTTGGAGGTCCCGCCGTCGGGGTTGACCACCGTGATCAGCACGGGCACTCCCTTGGGCAGCATGGCCTTCAACAGGTTCCCGCCCTTGACCAGAACCATGTTGCTGCCCTTGTAGACGGTCAGGGGCGCGTTCGCTCCGTTGATTTTCACGATGCATCCGGGCTGGAGGCCGCTCCCGTAGACCTTGAGGCGGAAGGGGTCCTGAAGGACCTGCACCCGGCCGTCCAGGATGGGGTTGCCCAGCGAAATCACGACCGTATCGGATACCGCCGAGCGCCCGAGGCTGTCCACCACCATGGCGTACACGCTGAAGGTCCCGTTCAGGCCGGCGCTGTTCCAGACGAGGCCGTAACTGGGCCCCGTGAAGGAAGACCCCAGGAGCGCGCCGTTCACGTAGTAATCCACGCGCGTGACCGCCACGTCGTCGTACACCACGCTCTGGAGGTTGACGGTGCCGCCGTAAGAGCCCCCATCCACCGGAGACACGAGACGGATGCTGGGGGCTTCCAGGACGGTGATGGTCAGATGCGAGTCCGTCGCCGTATAGGCCGTGCCGCAGGCATCCTCCGCCGTCACGGTGAGGGAGACCGTGTAGACACCCACGGAGTCGTAGATGTGCTGGGGCGTGGAGGAATTGGCGGTGGTTCCGTCGCCGAAATCCCACGCGTAGGTGAAGGGCGGAGAGGCGCCCGAAACGCTGCTCGTGAAGTTCACGGCCAGGGGCGGGAAGCCCTGAATCGTGCTGGCCCCCGTGGCGACGGCCAGGTGGAGGGGAGCCACGACCACCACGTCCACCTTGGCGGAGCCCGTGCTTCCGAGGGAGTCCTCCACCGTCAGGGTGACTTCGTAGGTGCCCGCCGAAATGAAGTTGTGGCAGGGCTTCTCGTCCGTGCTGTTGGTGCCGTCGTCAAAATTCCAGGAGTAGGTGTATGGCGGAACGCCGCCCGAGGGAGTCCCCTCAAAGCAGACCGAAAGGGGCGCCGTGCCGCAGGAGACGTCGCTCGTGACCGCCACCGCCACGGCGCCGTAGGCCGTGATCTCGAGGGTGGAGGTGACGCTGTGCCCGCAGCTGTCCTCCACCGTGAGGCTCAGAGTGTATTCGCCCGGCTCCACCCACGTGTGCTGGTCGTGGTCCGCGACGCTGTGGGGTTCCATGTCGCCGAAGTCCCAATCGTAGGTATAGGGAGGCAGACCGCCGGTGACCACGCTGGAGACGTTTGCGGTGAGCGGGGCCGGTCCGGTCAGGGCGGTGGATGCGATGGCCACCTCCAGGGTCGGCACCGTCTGGACCTGAACCGTCCCCGTCCCGGTCCGACCCAGAGAATCGGTCACCGTCACCGTCGCCGTGAAGGTCCCCACCGAGAGGTAGCTGTGGCTCGGATTGGCGATCGTGTCCCCCGGCGTCCCGTCCCCGAAGTTCCACGAGTAGGTGTACGGCGGCAGGCCGCCCTCGGCCGTGGCGTCGAAGATCACGTTCAGCGGCGCGTATCCGCACTCCCGGTTCGCCGTGGCCGTCACCACGATGGGATAGACGGCGATGGGAATGGGGGTGGCCGCGGCGGTGGCCGGCGGGACGCAGCTGTCGGTCACGGTGAGCACCGCCGTGTAGCTTCCCGGATCCGCGTAAGTGTGCAGGACGTTGCCCGAGGTCGCCGTCTCCCCGTCGCCGAAGTCCCAGGTGTAGTTGTAAGGCCCCGTGCCTCCCGTGACGGAACTCGTGAAGAACACGGTGAAGGGGGCGAAGCCGTCGGTGCGGCTCGCCGAGGAGGTGACGGAGAGGGGCGGCGTGATGATGACCTGAATGTGGTCGTCCGTGTAGGTGTTGCTCAGGGCGTCGGTCACCGTCATGGCCACGGTGTACGTCCCTGGAGTGGTGAAGACGTGGCAGGGGGCCTGACCGGCCACCGCCGCCGTGCCGTCCCCAAAGTTCCAGGAGTACGTGTACGGGGCCATGCCGCCCTGGGCCGTGGCGGTGAAGCAAACCTCCGTGTTGGGGGGGCCGCAGGTGCGCGTGGCCGTGGCGTTGCCCGTCACGTTGAGCTGCGTCACCGTGACGACGATGTGCGTATCGGTCACCACGCTGGTGGGGTCGCAGGCGTCGGTCACGGTGAGGGTCACGTAGTAGACCCCAGGCAGATCGTAGGCGTGCTGGGTGGCCCAGTCGTAGCAGTGGTCCGAGCCATCCCCGAAGTCCCAGTCGTAGAAATAGGGAGGCACGCCGCCCGACACGTTGCCGCATCCGTCGTTGAACTGCACGAGGAGCGGCGCCGGACCGCTCGTCACGTCGGCGCAGATGTTCACCGCCAGTTCCTGGGTGGAGATGAGGATGGCTCCGACGGCCGTATCGCCGTTGGTGTCCGTGATGGACACCCCCACGAGGTACTGGGTTCCGGGCGTCATGAAGGCGTGACAGGGCAGGGGGTCGTCGAAATTCGGCGTCGGGTAGGTCCCGTCCCCGAAATCCCAGTTGTACGACCACGGGATGGCCTCCGGATCGAGGTCCGGAGAGGTCGCCTCGAAGCACACGTTGAGGGGGGCCGGCCCGCAGGTCTGGTTGGCCGTGATCTCGGCCTCCAGAGGTTGAGCCGCCGCCGGCAGGGACACCGCGCCCAGAACCGCCGCGGCGAGCAGGAGCCCCGCCGCCGCGGAAAGTCCACGGATCCTCGCACCGAGAAGGCCGCCGCCGCGTACACGCGGGGAGCCCGACCGCCGATGGGTCCCGATCATGCCCGCCTCCTTCGCTTCCCCGCGCCTGGCGCGAGATCTCCAATCCGAGCGGGAATTCTCCAGAAAATACAAACCGCTCGAATCGAATCCCTAAACTACAATTAGCAAATTACAACCCTCCGAATCCGGAGTCAAGTAATCCTGGCCCGAGAGGGGCAAAGCACGCCTGAAGTTGCTTTAGTGAAACATGACTGAAACGCTCCCTCCGTCGCCCCGGAGGGAGGCCGAAGCCTGCTACACTGGATACGTCATGCGTTCCGAAGACCTACCGCCTGCGGACCGGCACACCCTGCGCTTTCGGTGGAGGGAAGGGGGCGAACCTTTCGAGGACCTCGCCCTCGAGGAGCTTCTCCTTGAGGAGGGAAGCCGGGGGGCCGTTCTTTGGACCTACGCCTGGCCGAACCCCGTCCTCGTTCTCGGGTATGGGCAGCCGCCTTCGGAGGTGGATCCCGCCCCGTGCCTGCGCCTGGGCGTCCCGATCCTGCGGCGGATCACGGGCGGTTCGGCCGTGCTTCACGAAGGGGGACGCTCCCTTTCCCTCTCCCTGGCCCTCCCCGCGGATCACCCCTGGGCCCGGGGCATTCACTCGCTGTACGCGGCCTTCGTTTCCGCCATCGCCGAGGCCGTCGGAGGACTCGGGGCCGAGGTCCGCCCGTGGCGGCCCGGGGACGGATCGCCGCGGCGGCGTTCTCCCATTTGCTTCGAGGACCACCGTGGCGAAACGCTCCTCTCGGGGGGCCGAAAGGTCCTCGGCTGCGCCCAGACCCGGCGCCGCCGGGCCGTTCTGGTCCACGGGGCGCTCCTCTTCGGTTTGAACGCGCCCTTCCAGGCCCGCGTCTTCGGCGTGGAGCCCGACCGGATCCTCGCCGCCATGGGCGCCCTCCCGGCGCGTCCGGGCCTCGACGCGTCCTCCGCCGCCCGCGCCGTGTGCCGCTCGTGCGCGAGGGCCCTCGGCGCCTCCGCCGTGGAGGAGGCGCCTCCCGAGCTTCCTCCCGCGCTCCGGGCCCGGCGCGGGGATCCGAAATGGGTGATCTCCCCTCGACCGGCGGTGCCCTGATCGCCCTTCCAGAACTCCCCATCGGCCTGCGGCAAACGGCAAGGAGTTTGCTTAGGTGAGGGGGGCCTGTTACGCTCGACTCGGAACAGCCCACAGCACGGACGAGACTGGCGGCGCCTAAGGAGACCCGCATGCCCAAACGCACGATCTACGAGGCGGTCACGGAACGGCTGGAGATCCTCGACAAGGACGGAAAGGCCGACAAGGCCCTGGTCCCGCGTCTCTCGGACGAGCAGTTCCGCGACCTGTACCGAAACATGGTCTGGATGCGCCGCTTCGACGAGAAGGCGCTGAACCTCCAGCGCCAGGGGCGGCTCGGCACCTACGGCTCCCTTCGGGGCCAGGAGGCCGCCCAGGCGGGCCTCGCGCTGGCCATGGAGGAGGTGGACTGGATGGTGCCCTCCTTCCGGGAGCACGGCATCATGATGCTCCGGGGAATCCCCGGCCACCTGATCTACGCTTTCTGGAAGGGCGACGAACGCGGCTCGCGCTTCCCCGAGGGAACGAGGTGCCTTCCGCCCGCCATTCCGGTCGGGAGCCAGCTCCTCCACGCCGTGGGCGTCGGACTGGCCCTGAAGCTGCGCGGTGAAGACGCCGTGGCGGTGGGCTTCGCGGGAGACGGCGCCTCCTCCGAGGGCGATTTTCACGAGGCCCTGAACTTCGCCGGGGTCTTCCGCCCCAAGACCGTTTTCTACATCCAGAACAACCAGTGGGCCATCTCGGTCCCGTTCCGGCAGCAGACGGCCGCCGGCTCCATCGCCCAGCGGGCCCACGGCTACGGGATCCCCGGGATACAGGTGGACGGGAACGACGTCCTGGCCTGCTACGCGGCGGCGAAGGAGGCATTGGACCGGGCGCGCTCCGGCGGGGGCGCCACGCTCATCGAGGCCCACACCTACCGCATGGAGAACCACACGACCGCGGACGACGCCAAGAAATACCGTCCTCCGGAGGAACTGGAATACTGGGCCCAGAGGGACCCCCTGGCCCGCATGCGGGCCTTCCTCGAATCCAGGAAGCTCTGGAGCGAGGCCGAAGAGGAGGCTTTCCTCGAGGAGGCCTCCGCCCGCGTGGAGCGGGACGTGGAGGCCCTCGAAGCCATGCCCGAGCCGCACCCCTCGGAGATCTTCGATTCCATGTACTCCGAACTGCCTTGGAACCTGGTGGAGCAGCGAGAGGCCCTTCTGAACGAGGTGGGACGATGACCGCGAAGATCTCCGAAAGCCGGGCGCACTCGGCCTTGCACGCCGTCGCGGAGCCCGCCGAGCGCCTCACCCTGGCTCAGGCCGTCAACCAGGCCCTCCGGCAGGAGATGGAGCGGGATCCCTCGGTCCTCGTCCTCGGCGAAGACGTGGGCCGGGACGGCGGCGTCTTCCGCGTCACCGAAGGGCTTCTCGACGCCTTCGGCCCCGGAAGGGTGATGGACACTCCGCTGGCCGAAAGCGGCATCGTGGGCATGGCCGTCGGCCTGGCCGCGGCCGGGTTCCGTCCCGTTGCCGAGATCCAGTTCATGGGCTTCATGTACCCCGCCGTCAACCAGCTCTTCGCACACGTGGCGAGGTATCGGAACCGGTCCCGGGGCCTCTTCCACCTTCCCATGGTGGTGCGCATGCCCTACGGGGGCGGCATCCATCCCCCCGAGCACCACTCCGAATCCTACGAGTCCCTCCTGCTGAACACGCCCGGCCTCAAGGTCGTGGTGCCGAGCAACCCCGCCGACGCCAAGGGGCTTCTCCTCTCGGCCATCCGCCACGAGGACCCCGTGGTTTACCTGGAGCCCAAGCGCATTTACCGCGCCTTCCGGGAGGAGGTCCCGACGGCCGCCGTGCCGATTCCCCTGGGCCAGGCGCGCGTCGCCCGGGAGGGAAAGGACGTGACGATCATCGCGTGGGGCTCCATGGTCCGGCAGGCCCTGGAAGCCCACGAGGCGCTCCAGCGCGAGGGAATCTCCGCCGAGGTGCTGGACCTGAGGACCCTCAACCCGCTGGACCTCGAGGCCCTCCTCCAGTCGGTGGAGAAGACGGGCCGCGCCGTGGTGGTGCACGAGGCCCCCCGCAACGCCGGCTTCGGGGCCGAGATCGCCGCCCTGATCCAGGAGCGGGCGCTCCTGAGCCTCCTGGCGCCGGTCCAGCGCGTGGCGGGCTTCGACACGGTCTTTCCGCTCTCGCTCCTGGAGGCCCACTACCTTCCCCACCGGGAGCGCGTGGTGGCCGCCGTGCGAAAGACGCTGGATTTCTAAGGGGAGGGGTCATGGTTTTCGAATTCAAGTTCCCGGACGTCGGGGAGGGAATCCACGAGGGGCGCATCGTGGAGTGGCTCGTGAAGGCGGGCGACTCCCTGAAGGTGGACCAGCCCTTCGTCAAGGTGGAGACCGACAAGGCCGTGGTGGACCTCCCGTCCCCCAGGGCGGGGACGGTCCTGGAACTGCGATTCGGCAAGGGAGACGTGATCCACGTGGGGGATGTGATCGCCGTATTCGGAACCGAGGGCGAGGCCAAGGCGCATGCTCCCGCCCTCCCCGAGGCGGTCTCATCCGCCGCGGCGGCAGACGCCTTCGCCCCCTCCGCGCCGCCGCCCTCGGCCCCTCGGCCGGGGCGAGTCCTCGCCACGCCCCACACGCGGGCCCTGGCGCGCAAACTGGGGGTGGATCTCGCCTCCGTCCCCGCGACGGGGCGCAACGGCCGCGTCACCGACGAGGACCTTCGCAGGTTCGCCGAAGCTCCCCCCCCGGCTCCCTCCGCGTTCCGCGTCCGCGTGGACGGCGCGAAGCACGCCCCGCCGACCGGGCCCGCCGCGCCTCTGGGGGAGGCGGACTCCGACCCCTACGGTCCGGTGGAGCGGGCGCCCGTCTCCCACCTCCGGAAGGTCATCGCCCAGGCCATGGCCCTCTCCAAGCGCACCGCCGCCCACGTGACCCACGTGGACGAAGCGGACGTGACGGACCTCCTGGCCCTGTATGGACGCCTCAAACCCCTGGCCGAGGCCGACGGCGTCAAGCTCGGCCTCACGGCCTTCTTCGTGAAAGCCCTGGCCTCCGTGCTCAAGGCCCACCCCCTCCTCAACGCCTCCTACGACGAGGCGAGGGAGGAGATCGTCTACAAGAAATACGTCCATATGGGGGTGGCCGTGGACACGCCCGAGGGGCTCATCGTCCCCGTGGTCCGCGACGCGGACCGGAAGGACCTTCTCACGGTGGCCCGGGAGGTCGCCGACCTGGCCGCCCGGGCGAGGGAGCGCCGCCTCTCCCTCGACGAACTCAAGGGGGCCTCCTTCACTCTCACGAACATCGGCCCCGTGGGGGGACTCATCGCCACGCCCATCATCCACCAGCCCGAACTGGCCATCGCCGCCTTCTTCGCCGTGAAGGACCGCCCCGCGGTCCACGAGGGGAAGGTCGCCGTGCGGAAGATGATGAACGTGGCCCTCTCTTTCGATCACCGGATCATCGACGGGGCCGAGGGCGCGCGCGCCGCGTCGGCCCTTGTCCAGCGCCTTGAACATCCCGAATACATGCTTTTGAGGGGGTGACGCCATGGTCGTGGGATCCTTTGCCAAAGGCTGTCAGGTGGCCGTCGTGGGGGCCGGGCCCGGGGGGTACCTGGCCGCCATCCGTCTGGCCCAGCTGAAAAAGGACGTGGTGCTCATCGAGGCGGAAAAGCGCCTCGGCGGCATCTGCCTCAACGAAGGGTGCATCCCCAGCAAGGCCCTCATCCACGCCGCCGACTTCCTCGCCGAGGCCAGGGAAGCCCACCAGATGGGCATCTCCGTAGAGGCCAGAGGGGTGGACATGGGCCGACTCGTGGCCTGGAAGGACGGCGTCGTCCAGAAGCTCACCGGCGGCGTGAAGTTCCTGGCGGAGAAAAACGGCGCCGAGGTCCTCACGGGCCGGGCGCGATTCACGAGCGACCGCACCCTCGAGGTCCAGACCGACCAGGGACCCCAGGTGGTCCAGTTCGAGCAGGCCGTCGTCGCCACCGGGTCCGTCCCCTTCCCCCTTCCGGGCTTCGAGGTGGACGGCGATACCGTCATCGGGTCGAAGGAAGCCCTCTCCCTTTCGGAGGTCCCGCGCCGCCTTGTCGTCATCGGGGGGGGCTACATCGGGCTGGAGCTGGGCAGCGTCTACCGGAAGCTCGGGGCGGAGGTGGAGGTCGTGGAGTTCTTCCCGGAACTGCTCCTTCAGCACGACCCCGAGGTGCGGGAGGTCCTCACCCGGAGGCTCAAGGCCCTGGGCGTCGGACTCCGCCTGGGCCACAAGGCCATGCGCCTCGAAAGGGGCGCCCCCTCCCGCGTCGTGATTCAGGACAAGGAAGGTAAGGAGACCGTCCTGGAAGCCGACAAGGTCCTCGTCTCCGTGGGCCGCGTGCCTTCGGTCCAGGGGCTCGGCCTGGACGCCGCAGGCGTCAAGCAAGACGCCAAGGGCTTCATCCAGGTGAACGCTCGCATGGAAACCAGCGCGCCGGGAATCTACGCCATCGGCGACGTGGTGGGGGGGCCCCTCCTGGCCCACAAGGCCTACCGCGAGGCCAAGGTGGCCGCGGAGGTCATCGCCGGCGAGCCGTCGGCCTTCGACAACGTGGTCATCCCCGCCGTCATCTACACGGATCCCGAGATCGCCTGGGCCGGGCTGTCGGAGCAGGAGGCCGTCCAGAAGGGCCACCGCGTCGTGACGGGCACCTTCCCCTTCAGGGCCTCGGGTCGGGCCATGACCCTCAACGCCACAGAGGGCTTCGTCAAGACCGTCGCCGACGCCGACACGAAGCGCATCCTCGGCGTCCACATCGTGGGCGCGGACGCCAGCGAGATGATCTCCGAGGCCGCCCTCGCCATCGAGATGGGCGCTTTCCTCGACGACCTGAGCCAGACCATCCACCCCCACCCCACACTCAGCGAAGGCCTTCTCGAATCCGTCGAGGCCGCCCTCGGCGCAGCCATTCACGTGATGAACAAGTGAGGCGGACGGAGATGCAGCCGGGACGAAGACCCTGAGCCCGACCCGGGAGGGGATCATCCAGCCCACCGGTCCCGGTTCAGACCCTCCCTTGGCCTGTTGCCTCACGTAAGAATCTTCCCAAAATGGTATTTGTTGCCTCATGTAAAAATCAATCCGAAACGCGGTGCCTTCTGACCGCAGCAGGGACTGTGGGAAGGGTGGGAAACCCCGGAGGGGTT
>JBFMHB010000085.1 GCA_040752915.1 Acidobacteriota bacterium | reverse complement strand
AGGCGCGGGAAGGGTACACTGAGGCCCGAGGGGCGCCCGGCGCCCGGGGAGGGGACATGCTCTACGACGCATCCACCTGGTACCTTTCGATCGTTCCGGCCACCGTCGCCACGGGAGTCGGGCTCGCGGGTGGCCTGCGGCTGGAGGGGGTGCGGTCCTCCATCGGGGGGGCCATCCGGACCCGGTCGGACCTGGAGGCGGTCCGCCGGGCCATCGAGTTGAACATGGCCCTCGCCCTGGCCTACATCGGACTCTGGATCGCCTCCATCGCGATCCTCTTGTGGGCCGTGAAGTCGGGTCTCACGCCGATCCCGGGCGCGGCCGGGCATTTCCTCGTCCTGGGCCTCCTCACGCTCCCGTGCGGCCTCTGGAACAAGGCGGTGGAGAAGCGCTTCCGGGCCATGCCCGTGGAAGGGGGCGACCCGTCCCTGGCGGCCACCTTCGCGCGTTGGCTCGAGGAATGGAAGAAACGGCCCTTGGGCCTGAGCGACCCCGACGCCCGCCCCGGCGCGTGAGTCTGAAGGCCGCGCGGGCGGCGACTAGCGGGGATGAAGTTGTCCGGCTTCGTCCAACGGCCCCCGGGCGGTTGACACCCCGGCGGTCGGATACCAAGATGGTGCCTCCGCCGGCAGGTGCTCCCAAGGCGGCGCAGGGAGGGGGGAACCCATGACCGTCCGCATCGACGGATCGAGCCTCACCATCGAACAGGTGGTCCGCGTGGCCCGCTTCGGCGAGCCGGTGGAGATCGCCCCCGGGGCGCTCGAACGCATCGGGGCCTGCCGGGCCATGGTGGAGCGCAAGATCGCCGCCCGCGAGGTCATGTACGGCGTAAACACGGGCATCGGGGAGCTGGCGAGCGTGGCCCTCACGGACGAGCAGGTGGGCCAGTTCCAGAAGTACCTGATCTACAACCACGCCGCCGGCATCGGCAAGCCGGCCCCCGCGGAGCACGTTCGCGCCGCCATGCTCAGCCGGATCAACGTCCACGCCAAGGGCTACTCGGGGTGCCGCGCCGAGATCCCGCTCACCTACGCGGCCCTGCTGAACGCCGGCATCACGCCCGTGGTCTGCGAAAAGGGGAGCGTCGGAGCCTGCGGCGACCTGGCGCCCATGAGCCAGTGCGCCCTCTCCCTCATGGGGGAGGGGGAGTGCTTCTACCTCGGAAGCCGCATGGCCACGAGGGAAGCCATGGAGCGGGCCGGCGTCCCTGTTCCGGGGCTAAAGGCCCGGGACGGCCTCGCCGCCATCAACGGCAGCAACCTCATCACCGGCATGGCGTGCCTGGAGTTGTACGACGCGGAACGGTGGACGGCCCAGGCGGAAATCGCCGCCGCCATGAGCCTCGAGGCGCTCCTGGCGAACCTGAGGCCCTACGAGGCCCGCCTCCACGAGCTTCGCGGGTTCCGGGGGGCCCGGACCTCGGCGTCGAACCTCCGGAGGCTCCTGGAGGGGTCGGACCTCGCCACCGGAAAGGTGAAGGTGAAGGTCCAGGACGCCTACTCCATGCGGTCCACTCCCCAGGTCGTGGGCGCCCTGAGGGACCAGCTCGCATGGGCCCGGAGCCAGGTGGAGACGGAGCTGAACGGGGTGGCCGACAACCCCATCTTCGTGCCCGAGGAGGACAAGGTCTACACCGGGGCCAACTTCCAGGGGACGCCCGTGTCCCTTCCCCTGGACGTGTGCGGCGCCGCGGTGGCCATGGTGTGCGTCCTCTCCGAGCGGCGCCTCAACCGGCTCCTGAACCCCGCCCTCTCGGCGGGCCTCCCCGCCTTCCTCACCCGGGGCGCGGGAATGTTCTCGGGCCACATGCTGAGCCAGTACACGGCCGACATGCTCCTGACCGAACAGCGGATCCTCTCGGCCCCCTCGTACGTCCTCTCCATCCCCGCCGCGGCGGACCAGGAGGATTTCGTGTCCATGGGCATGAACGCGGCCCTCAAGACCCGGCAGATCCTCGACAACGCCCAAGGGGTCCTGGCCGTGGAATTCATCGCCGCGGCCCAGGCCCTCGACTTCCGGGATTTCGCCTTCGGCCGGGGCACCCGCGCCGCCCACGCCGCCGTGCGGAAGGTGGTCCGCCACCTCGAGGAGGACCGCCCGCTCCACGCGGACCACAACGCCATGGCCGAAGCGGTGAAGGCCTGCGAGGTTCTCGAGGCTGTGGAGGCCGAAGTCGGTGCCCTCGGCTCTTCATGGGAATCCGCCTGAGGCGCGGCGGATCTCCAGGGAAGGGTCCCTTTCCCGAAGCCGCCCCTTCCGGTCTCCGGGTGCAGGGCGGCCTTCCGTCTCGCGTTCGGGCTCGCGGCCCAGGGAAGCCGGGGGACCGGGGCGGGGTTATACTTCCGTAATCCTGGACGGGAGATCCCATGGCGAATGCCGTACTCATCACCGGCGCCTCCAGCGGCTTCGGCCTTCTGACGGCGCGACTCTGCCACGCGAGGGGATGGAACGTCGTGCCCACGGCCCGGGACGTTCGCCGCATCCCGCCGGCGCCCTCGGACCCCGGGCGCTGGCTTCCCCTGAGGCTGGACGTGACCGCCCCCGACTCCGTTGCCGCGGCGATGGCGTCGGCCCTGGAGCGCTTCGGAGCCCTGGACGCGGTGGTGAACAACGCCGGAATCGGCCACTTCTCCTCGGCGGAAGAGGCCGCGCCCGACGCCCTGAGGAGGGAGTTCGAGGTCAATTTCTTCGGGGCCGTGGCCGTCGCCCGAGCCGCGCTCCCCTCCATGCGGGCCCGGCGAAAGGGGCGCCTCGTCTTCGTCTCCTCTCAGTGGGGAAGGACGGGGGTCCCCGGCTTCTCGGGGTACTGCGCCGCCAAGTTCGCCCTCGAGGGCTGGGCCGAGGCCCTCGCCCACGAGGTGCGGCCCTTCGGCGTCGCGGTCCGCCTTGTGGAGCCGGGCGCCTTCGACACGGGCTTCGGGGAGAGGTCCCTGTCCGTGGGGAAGGCGGTGGGCGACGCCGAAAGCCCCTACGCCGGGTTGTACGCCCGCCTGCGCGCGGGCTTTGCGTCCGAGAGAAACCCGACGGGCGAGCCGGTGGCGGAGGCCATCTTCCGCGCCGTCTCGGGGGAGGGGGAAAGCCGCCTCCGAATCGTTGTGGGAAAGGAGGCGGAGGCGTGGTCCCGGGCCCGCTTCGCGCCCGGGGAAGAGGCGTTCCTCTTGAGACTGGCCCGCGAAATAGGCTGGGATGCCGAGGGCGGCCGGGAGGTCAAGCCATGACGGAGCACCGCGTCGAGAAGGATTCGCTGGGCGAGGTGAGGGTCCCCGCCGAGGCCATGTGGGGCGCCCAAACCCAGCGCGCCGTGGAGAATTTTCCCGTCAGCGGACAGGGAATCCCGAGGGGAATGATCCGCGCCTTTGGCCGGATCAAGCGGGCCTACGCGCTGGAGAACCGAGCGCGCGGGGCCTTGGCCCCGGACCTGGCGGAGGCCGTCGCGAGGGCGGCCACGGAGGTCCTGGAGGGGCTCTGGGACGACCATTTTCCCGTGGACGTCTTCCAGACGGGCTCGGGCACGTCCTCGAACATGAACGCCAACGAGGTGATCGCCAACCGGGCCATCGAGATCCTGGGCGGCGCGCGGGGCAGCAAAACCCCCGTCCATCCCAACGACCACGTGAACATGGGCCAGTCCAGCAACGACGTCGTCCCTTCGGCCATCCACCTGGCGGCGGCCGAAGCGGTCACCACGAACCTCCTGCCGGCCCTGGAGGGCCTCGCCCGGGCGCTGGCGGACAAGGCCGAGGCCTTCGATCCGATCGTCAAGATCGGGCGCACGCACCTCATGGACGCCGTGCCCGTCCGCCTTGGGCAAGAGTTCTCCGGATATGCCCAGCAGGTCCGCAACGCGGCCCGGCGGGTGGAGGCGGCCCTACCCTCCGTCTGCGAACTCGCCCTGGGCGGAACGGCCGTTGGAACGGGCCTCAACGCCCCGCCCGGCCTGGCCGGGGCCGTCATTCTGCGGCTCGCGGAGGAGACGGGACTCCCCCTGCGCCAGGCGCCGAACCTTTTCGAGGCCCTGGCGGCCCGGGACGCCCTCGTGGCCCTGTCGGGCGCCCTGCGCGCGGCGGCCGTGGGCCTGACCAAGGTCGCCGAGGACGTGAGGTGGCTGGGATCGGGACCCCGGTGCGGCCTCGGCGAGATCCGCCTGCCCGACCTTCAGCCGGGCTCCTCGATCATGCCCGGAAAGGTGAACCCCGTCATGGCCGAGATGCTCGTCATGGTCTGCGCGCAGGTCTTCGGGAACGACCAGGTGGTGGCCTACTCGGGGGCCCGGGGCCAGTTCGAACTGAACGCCATGCTCCCCGTGATGGCCCGGAACCTCCTCGAGTCCGTCGCCATCCTGTCCCGCGGCGCGGAGGCGTTCACGAAGCGCTGCGTGGACGGTCTGGAGGCCGACGAGGCGCGATGCGCGGAGATGGTGGAGCGCAGCCTCGCCATGGTCACGGCCCTGGCGCCCGTGATCGGTTACGACCTCGCCGCCGAGCTGGCCAAGGAGGCCCACGCGACGGGGAGGACCGTGCGCGAGATCTGCATGGAGCGAAAGGTGCTCCCGGCCCACGTTCTCGATGATCTCCTGGACGCCCGGAAGATGACGGGCTAAGGAGCGTCTGCGGGTTGGGCCGCGTCAGAGCTCGATCTGCGCGCCGAGCTCGACGACCCGGTTGGCCGGAATCCCGAAGAACATCGTGGCGCTCTGGGCGTTCCGGGACATGAGGCCGAAGAGGGACTTCCTCCACCGCGCCATGCCCGGCTTGTCCGTGGGGATCAAGTTCTCCCGGCCCAGGAAGAAGGTCGTCGTCATGGGGTCACAGGGGAATCCCTGCCCCTCGGCCAGCGCCAGCAACTGGGAAATATCGGGCGTCTCCATGAAGCCGTAACGCGCCGAAAGGCGGAAGAATCCATGGCCCAAGGGCTCCACCGTCAGGCGGTCCTTGGCGGATACGACCGGCACTTCTTCTGTGGTCACGGTCAGGAGCGCCACCCGCTCGTGCAGGACGTGGTTGTGCTTCAGGTTGTGAAGGAGGGCGCCGGGGATTCCCGCCGGATTCCCGGTCATGAAGACCGCCGTTCCCGGGACGCGGTGGGGAGGGTTGCGCTCCACGTCGTCGAGGAACAAGTCGGCGGGAAGGGCCCCTTCCTTGAGGCGTTGGGCAAGAATTCCCCGTCCCTTCTTCCAGGTGAACATGAGGACGAAGATCGCCCCGGCCAGGAGGAGCGGGACGTATCCTCCGTGCTGGACCTTGATGATGTTGGCGCCGAAAAAGGCCAGGTCCACCGTCAGGAAAGCCAACGAGAGCGGCACCGCCGCGAGGGGCGGCCAGTTCCACCGTCTGACCGTGACCACCAGGAAGATAAGGGTCGTGATCACCATGGTCGTGGTCACCGCGACCCCGTAAGCCGCGGCGAGCCGGTTGGAGTTCTGAAAGCCGAGGACCAAGAGGATCGTGGAGACCATGAGGGCCCAATTCACTCCCGGGGCGTAGATTTGGCCGATCTCGAGGGAGGAGGTGTGGCGGATCTCCATGCGGGGGCAGAAGCCGAGCTGGACGGCTTGCCGGGTCAGGGAAAACGCCCCCGAAATGACGGCCTGGCTCGCGATGACGGCTGCCGCGGTGGAAAGGGCCACAAGGGGATAGAGGGCCCAGGACGGTGCCAGGAGAAAGAATGGGTTCCGGGCGGACTCGGGATCCGTCAGGAGAAGGGCGCCCTGTCCGAAGTAGTTGAGCATGAGGGAGGGCTGGACCAGGAGAAACCACACCAGCCGAATGGGGCGGCGGCCGAAGTGGCCCATGTCCGCATAGAGGGCTTCTCCCCCCGTGATGGCGAGGAAAACGGCGCCCAGGATCAAAAATCCGTGAAAGCCGTTTCGAGCGAAGAATTCCATCCCGTACAAGGGATTGAAGGCTAGCAAGACGCGAGGCTGGGTGAGGATCGCGCCCGCCCCGAGAAGGGCGAGGGTCAGGAACCAGACGGTCATCACGGGGCCGAAGAGGGTACCGACTCTGGCCGTGCCCCGCTTCTGGAGAACGAAGAGCGCGACCAGAACCCCGAGACTGAGGGGGACCACATAGGCGGCGAGGGCCGGCGTCACGACTTCCAGGCCCTCCATGGCTCCCAGGACCGTAATGGCGGGGGTGATGATTCCGTCCCCGTACAGGAGCGCAGCGCCAAACACCCCCATCGCCGTCAGGAAGAGGGCGCGGGTGCGGCTCGGGGACGCCTCCGGTTTGGCCAGAGCCATCAGGGCCAGGATTCCCCCCTCTCCCCGGTTGTCGGCCTTGAGGATGAAGACCAGGTATTTCAAGGAGATCGTGAAGAGGAGGGCCCAGGTGACGAGGGACAGCACGCCCAGGACGTTGGCCTCCGTTACCGGAAGGCCCAGTTCCGGGCCGAAGCACACGCGAAGCGTGTAGAGGGGGCTCGTCCCGATATCCCCATACACGACACCGAGGGCCGCAAGGCTTAGGAAGAACAACCTCTTGCCCCGGCCTTTCAAGGCATCCGATTCGGTGACCGTCCCCATCCTCCCGACCCTCCGACCGCCGCCGGGAAGGTCCCGGCCCGGGCCTGCGGGCGGGACCCTTATAACACCGAACGCTCCGACCCTCAACGGGGGAGCCCGGGCGGGTGCGGCGGCGGCCCCCCACCTTGCGCGGCGGCTTCCGGGGGGCTATCTTGACCGCCCGGGAGGAGGTCCCCCTGTGGAGGTCGTTCGAAAGCCGGAGTGGTTCAAGATCAGGCGTCTCGCCGTGGGGGAGAAGGCGAGCGCCGTCATGGGCGAGATCGCGCGGAGCGACCTCCGAACGGTGTGTTCCTCCGCCGCCTGCCCCAACAAGGGCGCGTGCTTTTCCGAAGGAACGGCCACGTTCATGATCCTGGGGGACGTCTGCACCCGAGCCTGCCGGTTCTGCAACATCGCCACGGGCCGGCCCGCCCCGCCGGACGAGACAGAGGCCGAGCGGGTCGCCCAGGCCGCGGAGAGGATGGGATTGCGGTTCGTGGTGGTGACCTCCGTGGCGCGAGACGACCTGCCCGACGAAGGGGCCGGGGCCTTCGCACAGACCATACGCTCCGTCCGACAGCGGCTGAGCGGGGCGCGAATCGAGGTGTTGACCCCGGATTTCAGCGGACGGGAGGAGTGCCTCGAAACCGTGCTGGGCGCCGGTCCCGACGTCTTCAACCACAACGTGGAGACCGTGGAGCGCCTCACCCCGTCGGTCCGCGCCAAGGCCACCTACCTCCGCTCCCTTCAGGTTCTGCGCGCCGCCCGCCGCCTGGCACCGCACATCCCCACGAAGAGCGGCCTCATGGTGGGTCTCGGGGAGACCCGGGACGAACTCCTCCGCGCCTTCGAGGACCTGGCCGCGGCCGGCGTCGAGCGGCTCACCGTGGGCCAGTACCTGAGGCCCACCAAGCGCCACCACCCGGTGATCCGCTACTACGAGCCCGGGGAGTTCGAGGACCTGAAACGGGCGGCCCATTCCGCGGGGATCCGCGCCGTATTGGCGGGGCCTCTGATCCGAAGTTCTTACCACGCCGGCCGGATGTAGGCCCCCGCGAGGGGCCCGATGCCGGCGCGCCGCAAGCGTGTTACACTCTCCTCCCGGTGGGAAACGCGCGATCGCGAGACCCGGAGCAAGTCCTTCCGCCCCGGTGGGGCCCGGCGCGGGCAGGGGCCTGGATCCCGGTGCGCTTGCCCGCCGGTCTTGGAGAGTCCGCCATGACGTGGAGCCTCGCTGTCCTGCCGCCCGTGCCGCCCCCGGAGGGCTGGGAGATCTGGCAGTTCCGTTCCTGGGGGCCCTGGCTGTCGGTTCGGCTCCTCCACCTCGCCCTGTTCGCCCTGGGCGCCTTCCTCCTGGATCGGATGCTCGTGCTGGTTCTGAGGCGTGTGCGAAAGGCTGTGGAAGACGACGACCCGACGACTCAAAACGAAGTCGAGAGGCGGTTCGAGACGGTCACCCGCATCCTGCGGCGCGCGGGAGGCGTGGCCATCTACGCCACGGCCTTTCTCATGGCCCTCAACGACTTCGGCGTCCAGATCGGGCCGCTTCTCGCGGGCCTCGGCATCGTCGGCGTGGCCGTGGGCTTCGGGGCCCAAACCCTCGTGAAGGATATGATCACGGGCTTCTTCGTGGTCCTCGAGGATCAGTTCCGCGTGGGGGACGTGGTCAAGATCAACGAGTTCCAGGGCTCGGTCGAGTACATGGGTCTCAGAACCACGCGGATCCGGGCTATCGGCGGGGAGGTTCACATCCTTCCCAACAGCGAGATCCGGTTCGTCACGAACTTCACGCGCCAGTGGGCCCGCGCGGTCCTGGACGTGGACGTGGGGTACGGCACGAACCTGGACGCGGCGCTGGCGGCTCTCGGGGATGTGGCACGCTGGGCGCGCGAGGACCCCGAGGTGGGGAGGCACGTCCTGGAACCCTTCGAGATCCTGGGCGTGACGGCGCTCGGGGAATCCGGCGTCACGCTGCGGATGATGGCGAAGGTGGTGCCCCTTCAGCAGTGGGCGGTGGAGCGGGCCCTGAGGAAGCGGGTCAAGGAAGTCTTCGATGCGGCGGGGATCGAGATCCCGTTCCCCCAGCGTTCCGTCCGGCTGGACCCGTCCGCGCTGGAGGCGCTGCGGGCAAGAGGGGAGCACACGCCATGATGGATGACCTGGTCCGGTCCAGCCTCTTCGCCGCAGTCCTCGCCGTCGCGCTCGTCCACGCCGTGCTCCCGACCCACTGGCTTTCTTTCGTGATGGTGGCCCGGGCCCAGAAGTGGGGCCGGGGAAGGATGCTTCGCATCGTCCTGGTCTCGGGCCTGGGCCACGTGACCACCACCGCGGTGGTGGGCCTCCTCGCGGCGGCGCTCGGCAAGGACCTGCTCGGCCATGCCCATGAGTGGGAAACGCCCTTTCCGGCGCTGATCCTGCTGGCCTTCGGACTCTACTATCTGGTGTCGGGCTGGCGGAAGGAGGGCCATCGCCACTGCACCCACGACCACCGCGACGACCCCATCCTCCCCGACCGGGTGGCCGCCGGGGCCCTCTTCCTGGAGATGACCCTCTCGCCGTGCGAATCCCTCATTCCCATCTTTTTCGCCGCCGGCGGCCTGGCGTGGCCCCAACTGATCGGCATGGCGGTCCTGTCGAGCCTGATCACCATCGGGGCCATGGGGCTCCTGGCGGGCCTGGCCCACGCGGGCTACACGCGCATCGTCTTCCCCTGGCTGGAGGCCAACGAACGCATCGTGTTGGCGCTCATTCTCCTGGTACTGGGCGGCGTGTCCTATTTCTTTCACTAGCCAGGGCGAGGGCTGGACCCGCACCGCGGAGCGGACAGGACGAGGATCGTTCAGGGTCGGGGGCGGGGCCG
>JBFMHB010000084.1 GCA_040752915.1 Acidobacteriota bacterium | reverse complement strand
CGCTGCCCTTGGGCGATTCGAACGCGGTCCGGCCGGGGGATTGGGTCATGGCCGTGGGCAACCCGCTGATGTACAGCCACACCGTCACGGTGGGCGTCATCTCCGCCAAGGGCCGCCGGATCTCCTCCAGTTCGCTCGATGACTTCCTTCAGACCGACGCCGCCATCAACTTCGGCAACTCCGGCGGCCCCCTGGTGAACATCCGCGGGGAGGCCGTGGGAATCAACACCGCCATCACGCGAAGCGACTTCCGCGGCCGCACGGTGGAGGGCATCGGCTTCGCCATCCCCATCAACCTCGTCAAGGCCCAACTCGACCAGCTCAAGACCAAGGGCAAGGTGGAGCGCGGCTACCTCGGGGTGCGCGTCGGCCCCGTGGACCAGGACGTGAGGGATTACTACCAGAAGACGTACAAGCAGGAGCTGAGAGGCGGCGCCCTCGTCCAGAGCGTGGACGAGAACACGCCGGCGGCCAAGGGCGGCGTCAAGAAGGGCGACATCATCGTGGGCGTGGAGGGTTCGGACATCAAGGACAGCCGCCAGCTCCCCCACAAGATCGCCGCGTACCCGCCGGGCCGCACCGTCCACCTGGAGGTGCTCCGCGAAGGCGCCCGCAAGACGCTCAAGGTCACCCTCGGCGACCGGGCCAAGGGCCTGGAAGGGGAGGAGGAATCCGCCGCCCCCGGCCAGGAGAAGGAAAGCCAGGACGCCCTGGGGATCACGGTCCAGAACCTCACGCCCCAGAACCGCTCCATGTACCGCCTCCCCCAGGAGGCGGAAGGCGTCGTGATCACGGCCGTGGACCCGAAGTCCAACGCGTACACCAAGGGGCTTCGCGAGGGCATGGTCGTCTCCGAGGTGAACGGCCGGACCGTGGCCAGCGTCAAGGACTACCGGGCCGCCGCCGCAGACGTCAAGCCCGGGGATCCGGTGAGTCTCTACGTCATCGATGGGCGTGGGGGCGGGATTTACTTCTACTTCCGGGCCGGTTGAACCCCCGCCCGAACCGTGCCAGCGGGGCGCGCCAAAATGGCGCGCCCCGTTTCGATTCGGGACGGCTTCCCCGCCATCCGGGGCGCGCCCCGCCAGGATTGACCCCGAGCCGGTTTCCCGCCTATAATCAGGGCTTTCCGAAACGGGAGCCCCCTTGGAAGACGAACTCATCGCCCAGCGCCGCGCCAAGCTCGCCCAGTGGAAGGAGGCGTTTCCGCAGGCCCTCCCCTTCCGCTTCAACGCAACCCACCCCCTGGTGGAAATCCTCGCCCGCTTCGGGGACCAGAGCGCCGAGGCCCTCGCCGCGAGCCCCCCCCAGGTCCGCGTCGCGGGCCGCCTCGTGGCCCTCCGAAAGATGGGCAAGCTGGCCTTCGGCCATCTTCAGGAGAGCACGGCCCGGCTCCAGATCCTCTTCGAGCGTCAACGCCTCGAAGGTCTCTTCGCCCACCTGTCCCTCCTGGACATCGGCGACTGGCTGGGCGTGGAGGGGCCCCTCTTCCGGACACGGACGGGGGAACTCACGGTCCTCGTGGAGGGGCTGGTCCCCCTGCAGAAATGCCTCAGACCCCTGCCCGAGAAGTGGCACGGGCTCCAGGACGTGGAGGCCCGATACCGCCAGCGTCACCTGGACCTCATGATGAACTCCGACAGCCTGCCGCGCTTTCTGGCCCGGGCCCGGATGGTGCGGGCCCTCCGGGCCTTCATGGCCGATCGCGGCTTCGAGGAGGTGGAGACGCCCATGCTCCATCCCATGGCGGGCGGGGCGGCCGCACGCCCGTTCGTCACCCACCACAACGCCCTCGACTGCGACCTGTACCTCCGGATCGCCCCCGAGCTGTACCTGAAGCGGCTCGTGGTCGGCGGCATGCCCAGGGTCTTCGAAATCAACCGGAATTTCCGGAACGAGGGGATCGACACGACCCACAACCCCGAGTTCACCATGATGGAGTTCTACCAGGCCTACGCCTCCGCCGAGGACCTCATGGCCCTCACGGAATCCATGCTTCACGACGTCGTCCTGGCCGTGCGGGGGACCGAGACGGTCCCGTACCAGGGCCGGGAGATCTCCTTCCGTCCTCCCTTCGCGCGCATGGACCTCCGCGAGGCGGCCCGCACCGCCCTGGCCGAGCGGGGGGTGCCCGAGGACGCCCCGGCCTCACCCACCGCCCGCGCCGAATGGATCCCCCGTCTCGGGATGAGCCCGGCCAAGTCGGACACCCCCGAGAAGTTCCTGGTCGAAGCGTTCGAAACCCTCGTCCAGCCCACGCTCCTGAACCCAACCTTCGTCCACGGCCACCCCGTGGAGGTGTCCCCCCTCTCCCGGCGCCGCCCGGACCGGCCCGACACGGCCGACCGCTTCGAGCTGTTCGTGGCGGGGATGGAGGTCGCCAACGGCTTCTCCGAGCTCAACGACCCCGACGATCAGCGCGGCCGCTTCAAGGCGCAGGTGGAGGCGAAGGCCCACGGGGACGAGGAGGCCATGCCTTACGACGAGGACTACTGCCAGGCCCTCGAGTACGGCCTGCCGCCCACGGCCGGGGAGGGCCTGGGCGTGGACCGGCTCGTCATGCTCCTGACCGACACGCCCTCGATCCGGGACGTGGTCCTCTTTCCCCTCCTCCGTCCCCAGAGTCCATGAGCCTCGCCACCTTCGTGGGCCGCCGGTACCTCTTCGCGAGGCGGCGGCAGGCATTCATCTCCCTGATCACGCTCATCTCGGTGGCCGGCGTGGCCGTCGGCGTCATGGCCCTCATCATCGCCCTGGCCATCTCCACGGGGTTCACCACGCGAATCCAGGAAAAGATCCAGCTCCTCAACGCCCATTTGAACGTCCTGGGCGGCCCGGGAGAAATGTCCCCGGAGGAGACCGAAGCGGTCTATCGGGCCCTCTCCGCGGACCCGCGCGTGAAGGCCTTCACGCCCGTCGTCCTCGGCACCGGCCTTGCCAGCGGCCCCACGACCCGCGTGGGCGTCGTGGCCAAGGTCGTGGGCGTGGAGCCCTCCACCCAGCGCGCCGTCGTGGACGTCGGACCCTTCACCGAAGGGTCGGGGTTCCTCGGGCAGACCCCCGACGGCGCGCACGGGGCGGTTCTGGGCGCGGACCTGGCCCAGGAGCTCGGCGTGGGGCTCGGGGACACGGTCCAGCTCCTGGCGCCCCGCCTCACCCTCTCCCCCTTCGGCAGCATTCCCAAACTCGTCTCCCTCAAGGTCACCGGCATTCTGAGGACGGGGTATTACCTCTACGACACCGGATTCGTCTACGTGGACCTGGGGCTGGCCCGGACGCTCTTCGCAGGTCCCGGGCGGGTCAGCGCCGTGCAGGTCCGCCTCGCGGATCCGTCGGGCATCGCCGCGGTCGCGGGAGACATCCAGCGCGCCCTCGGCCCAGGCTTCCGCGTGCTGGACCTCATCGCCACCAACGAGGAGTTCTTCAAGGCCCTCCGGATGGAGCGGGTCCTCCTCTTCCTCGCCATCGGCCTCATCGTCATGGTGGCCGCTCTCAACATCATCTCGACGCTCATCCTCCTGGTGATGGAGAAGGTCCGGGACATCGGCATCCTGAGGAGCATGGGCGCGTCCGCCACGGACATCCGCGGCGTCTTCCTCTTCCAGGGGATGGTCATCGGCGCGGTGGGCACGCTCCTGGGGGCCTGCGCAGGGGTGGCGGCCTGCCTTCTCCTGGACCGGTTTCACGCCATTCCCCTGTCGCTGGACGTCTACCCCCTCCCGTACGTCCCCTTCATCACCTCTCCCGGGCAGGTGGCCGCCGTGAGCGCCTTTGCCCTCGCCGTCTCGTTTCTCGCCACCCTGTACCCGTCCACCCGCGCCTCGCGGCTGGACCCCGTGGAAGCCCTGAGGTACGAGTGATGATCCAGGTGGAAGGTCTGACGAAGGGCTTCCAGTCCGGCACCCGCCGCATCACGGTCTTGAGGGAGGCCTCCCTGGCCGTGGCGAAGAACGAGATGGTGGCCCTCACCGGACCGTCGGGGGTGGGGAAGAGCACGCTCCTGCACCTCCTCGCGGGACTGGACCGGCCCGACGCGGGGTCCATCCGCGTCGGAGGGTTCGAGGTGACCTCCATGCAGGGAGCCGAAAAGGATTCCTTCCGCCGCCGCACCGTGGGAATCGTGTACCAGTTTCACTTCCTCCTCCCCGAATTCACGGCCCTGGAAAACGTCCTCATGCCCGCCGTGGTGTCCGGGGAGCGCCCCGGGGCCGCCGCCCCCCGCGCCCTGGACCTATTGAAGGAGGTGGGCCTGAGTGAACGGGCTCACCACGTCCCCGGCCGGCTCTCGGGAGGCGAGCAGCAGCGGGTCGCCCTCGCCCGGGCCCTCATGAACGGACCGGGCCTGCTCCTGGCGGACGAACCCACGGGGAACCTGGACGAGGAGACCGCCGACCAGGTCTTCGATCTCCTCCTGAACCTCCGGTCCCGGAAGGGCCTCACGGTCCTGCTGGCCACGCACAACCCGAGGCTGGCCGCGGCCTGCGATCGGACCCTTCGGCTTCACGAGGGGCGGGTCCTCTCGTGAGGCCCCTCCCCCCCCGCCCGTCGAGCGTGGCACCTGCCTCCTGCCGATGGTATACTCCCCCGGAACGGGGCGCGTGATGTACGAACGGTTCACCGAGCAGGCCCGAAGAGTCCTCTATTTCGCGCGCCACCAGGCGCACCGGGCGGGCCTGCCCGTCACCGACACGGAGCACATCCTCCTGGGGATCCTGGAACTGGATTCCCCCCTCTTGAGGGACCTCCTGGAGCGGGCCCGCGTGAGCGCCGACGAAGTTCGGGAGGAGATGGAGGACACCCTGTCCGACGACGCCGCGGCGCCCTCCTCGGCCCCGCCTCCCTGGTCCCGAGACGCCCGTCTTCTCATCGAGAAGTACGCACCGGACGAGTGCGAGCGGGCGGGCGCCCTGCGCGTGGGCGTGGAGCACCTCTTTCTGGGTCTGCTCCATTTGGAGGACTCCATCGCCGGAAGGCTGCTCCGGCAGCACGGGCTCGCCCTGCCCGCCGCCCGGGAGCGTCTCCAATCCGGACCCCGGCGGCCCCCCTCCGAGGCCCGCCGGGAGGAGCGGCCGGCTCTCGAGGAGTTCACTCAGGATCTCACTGCCCTGGCCGAGTCCGGCGAGCTGGACCCTCTGGTGGGCCGCGAGGAGGAGCTCGACCGGGTCATCCAGATCCTGGCCCGGCGCCACAAGAACAACCCGATCCTCCTCGGCGAACCGGGCGTGGGAAAAACCGCCCTCATCGAGGGCCTTGCCCAGCGGATCGCCCGGGGGGAAGTGCCGGCCACCCTCCGAGGGAAGCGGATCCTGACCCTGGACCTCTCCCTCGTCCTGGCGGGCACCAAGTACCGCGGCCAGTTCGAGGAGCGCCTCAAGGGGATCCTCAAGGAGGCCACCGCGGACCGCTCCGTCATCCTGTTCGTGGACGAAATCCACACCATGGTCGGAGCGGGCAGCGCCGAAGGCTCCCTCGACGCCGCCAGCATCCTGAAGCCGGCCTTGAGCCGGGGCCAGGTCCAGTGCATCGGCACCTCCACCTTCCGCGACTACAAGCGCTACATCGAGAAGGACCGCGCCCTCGTCCGGCGCTTTCAGCCGGTCAAGATCCTCCCCCCTTCCGAGGAGGCCACCCTGGCGATCCTCGAGGGCCTGCGGGAAAGGTACGAGCGCTTCCACGGGGTGCGCTACCACCCGGAAGCGCTCCGGCAGGCGGTCCTGCTCTCCAACCGCTACATCTCCGACCGCTTTCAGCCGGACAAGGCCGTGGACGTCATCGACGAGGCGGGCGCCATGGCCAAAATCCTCGCGGGACCGAGGCCGAAGGCCGCCCCGGAAGTGGAGGTGGAGTGCTGCGACGTGGGCCCCGACGGCTCCAGACGCTTCCGTCTCTGGGAGGACGAACCCCAGGCTCCGGGAAACCGGCGCCCCAAGAGAGTCCCTCAAGCCGGAGGCCCCGGATTCCAGGAGACCATCCCGGTGGGCCGGGGTCAGGTGGAGCAGGTCGTGGCGCTGTGGACGGGGATCCCCGTGACCGCCCTGATGGAGGACGAGAAGGGCAAGCTCCTGCGGATCGAGGAGAGCCTCCACCGCCGTGTCGTCGGCCAGGAGCAGGCCATCTCCGCGCTGGCCCGCGCCATCCGCCGGTCCCGGGCGGGGATCAAGAATCCGAACCGGCCCATCGGATCCTTCATCTTCCTCGGACCCACGGGCGTGGGAAAGACCGAGTCCGCCAAGACGCTCACCGAGTTCCTCTTCGGGGACGAGCGGGCCATGGTCCGGCTCGACATGAGCGAGTACGCCGAAAAGCATTCCATCTCGAAGATGATCGGGAGCCCTCCCGGCTACGTGGGCTACGAGGAGGGCGGGCAGCTCGTGGAGCGCGTGAAGCGGCGCCCCTACGCCGTCATCCTCCTGGACGAGATCGAGAAAGCCCACCCGGACGTGCTGAACATGCTCCTCCAGATCCTGGAGGACGGGATCTTGACGGACAGCTACGGCGAGACCGTGGACTTCCGCAACACCCTCCTCATTCTGACGAGCAACCTCGGTTCCCGGTTCGTGCTCGAGAAGGGCGTACCCGGCTTCGGAGACGGGGAGGAGCGGGCGGTCTCGGCCAAGCGGGACGAGGTCTTCCGCCTCCTGAGGCGCTCCCTCCTTCCCGAGTTCCTCAACCGGATCGACGAGGTCATCGTCTTCGATCCCCTCAGCCGAGAGGACCTGCTCGCCATCGCCGGCCGGATGATCGGCGACCTCAACAATGCCCTGAAGGTCAAAGGGCTTCAGGTGATTCCCTCTCGCGGAGTGGCGGAGTTCCTGGTGGAGGCCTGCTGCAAGGACCCGGCCTTCGGGGCTCGCCCCCTCCGGCGAGGCGTCCAGACGCTCATCGAGGACCCCCTGGCCGAATGGCTCCTCTCCCGCGAGGTGCGGGAGGGGACCCGGATCCGCCTCGAGGTGGAGGGGGACAGGCTGGTCCTGAAGGACATGGAGCCGGTGCCCATTCCCGGATAGGTGAGGCATGCGCCGAACGACGGTCTTTCTGATTCTGGCTCTCGCATCCATGGCCCTCCCCCTCCTCGCCCAGACGGCCGATCCGGGCGAGCCCAGGCCCGTCATCGAGAAGATCATCCTGGAGGGGAACGACCGGCTCACGCAGGACGCCTTTCTCGCCATGACCACGCTGCGTGTGGGCCAGGTTTACGACGAGGCCCTCGTGAAGGCCCAGTTCCAGAAGATCTGGAGCTCGGGGCTCCTGGAGGACCTCTCCATCGATGTCCAGCCGGGGGAGCGGGGCGGCAAGGTCGTTCTCTTCCGGATCAAGGAGCGGCCCATCGTGGCCTCGGTGGAGTTCACCGGGAGCAAGTCCCTCACGGGATCCACGATCCTCGACAAACTCAAGGAGAACAACGCCGACCTCAAGACGGGGACCATCCTGGATTACCAGAAGGTCAAGAAGACCGAGGCCGCGCTCAAGTTCATGGCCGCGGAGAAGGGCTTCCCCGATGCGGAGGTCTCCTCCAAGGTGCAGTCCATGGGGCGCTCCCAGGTGGCCGTCACCTTCAAGATCAACGAGGGCGCCAAGGCCCGGATCGAGAAGGTCCGGTTCACGGGCGTGACCGCCTTCTCACCGCGCCGCCTCAAATGGACCCTCAAAAAGACCCGGTCCCACTGGTGGCTCTCCTGGGCCACGCGCCACGACGTTTACTCGGAAGGCCGCTACTACGAGGACGTGAAGCTGGTGCGCGAGCTGTACGAGACGGAGGGCTACCTGGACGTGGACGTGGGCGATCCCATCGTGGAGAGCCGCTTCAACGAAAAGCGCTCCCGGAAATGGCTGACCCTCACCATTCCCGTGGTCGAAGGGGCCGCCTACAAGCTGGGCGAGGTGAAGTTTGAGGGCAACAAGGTCTTCACCGACCAGGAACTCCGGAAACTCGTGTTCCTCAAGCCCGGCAAGAAACTCGACAAGGTCGGGCTGGGGCACATCCTCAAGGCCATCGAGGCCAAGTACGGGGAGAAGGGGTACATCTATGCCACGGCCACGCCCGTCTTCGAGAAGCACGAGGCGCAGGGCATCGCGGACGTGACCCTGTCCGTCACCGAGGACCAGGTCTACTACCTCAACCGGATCGAGTTCGTCGGGAACTTGGACACCCGGGACCACGTTCTGCGGCGCGAGATGCAGGTCCACGAGCAGGAGGTCTTCGACTACGTCCGCTACCAGCGCGGGCTCTACCGCCTGAAGCAGACCGCGCTCTTCGAGATCAAGGAAGACCCGGTGGTCACCAAGGTGCCCAACACCAACACGGTGGACGTGACCGTGAAGGGCGAGGAGGCCAGCAAGAACGAGCTCCTCTTCGGGGGCGGGTACGGCGGCGTCAACGGGTTCTACATCTCCGGGGCGTTTCGCACCTACAACTTCCTGGGACTGGGGACGACCCTGTCCCTGAACGCCGACATCGGAAAGGTCCAGAAGCTCTACTCGATCAACTACTCGGACCCCTGGCTCTTCGGAAAGCGAATCGGAGGAGCCTTCCAGCTCTACAACTCCAGGCTCACCTACCTCCAGTTCGACCAGGAGGCCACGGGGGGATCGGCGAGCGTCACCTTCCCCCTCGGGCTTTTCTCGGGGTGGTCCGTGGGCTACCGGAGGGAGCAGTCCAAGGTCACGAACCTCGACACCTCCCTCATCGATCCGGACTATCTCTCCCTGTACAACAACTCCACCACGAGCGCCGTCTTCACGAGCCTGTTCTTCAACACGGTGAACAACCCCTTCCGGCCCATGACCGGCATGTCCCTCAACCTGTCCTCCGTCGTCGCGGGGAGCTTTCTCGGGGGGGACAACTACTTCGTCAAGCCCTCCTTCGAGGGCTCGCTCTTCGTTCCGACCTTCCGGAAGCAGAACCTGGCCTTCCGGCTGAGCGTGGGCTACGTTCGGGGGTACTCGGGCCGCGAGATCCCGATCTGGGAGCGCTTCTTCCTGGGCGGCGAGGACACCCTCCGCGGGTTCGGGGTCCGCTCCGTCTACCCCCTTACGAAGGACAACCGGTACTTCGTGGACCCCCGCACCGGAACCATCCAGGGCGGTGACCGGGTGTTCCTGACCAACGCCGAATACGTGTTCCACATCACCGAGCAGGTGGACATCGCCCTCTTCACGGACGTGGGCAACACCTTCCACGAGCGACAGAAGTGGGAGCTTTCCAACTACCGGGCCGACGCGGGCGTCGAGTTCCGCTTCTTCCTGCCCACCTTCAACATCCCCCTGCGCCTGATCTACGCCACCAACCTCAAGTCCAAGCCCGGAGACGACTTCAGCAACTTCCAGCTGTCCATAGGACTCACGTTCTAAATCCTCAGGAGGACCGGATGTTCAAGAAACTGTTCCCCGCCGCTCTCGTTGGCGCCCTCTCCCTGCTGACGGTCGGGCTCATGGCCCAGACCCGCATCGCCGTCGTGGACGCCATGAAGGTGGCCAACG
>JBFMHB010000083.1:2303-10014 GCA_040752915.1 Acidobacteriota bacterium | reverse complement strand
GGCGACGCCTCCCACGGGACGGGAAACGCAAGACGTGGGATGGGTCTCGTAGGGGAGGGTCTCCGTGCCCTCCCCGGGGCGGCAACGGAGGGCCGCCCCTGCGAAAGCATCCAACCCTACGCGGCCGAGGGCGGCCGCGCCACAATGCCGAGGGCGGCCGCGCCACCATGCCGAGGGCCACCGCGCCGCCGAACCATACCCTCGGAAAACGATGCGACGGACTACACGTTTTTGACGAATTGTATCATTTCAGGGGCGCGTAGCTCCGCCCATGAACCTGCATTTCTCTCAACGCACCGGGCCATCCCATTGCTTCCACCCGGTTTGTGTGGAGGGGGGCGCCGCCGCGCTCCCCCCTGCTAGAATCTAGGCCCGCGCTGTTGCGCTCACAAGGGCAGTGTACACCAGGCGTCTGCGAGAAGAATGGGCCCTTGCCATCGAATCGTGCAAACTTGCCCCAGCCGTGGAATCCCCCCGAGCACGAACCTTATAGGAGCACCGAGCCGGCGGCGGCGGCCTTTCGCTTCTTGAACCCTGCCGCCCGGACGACCTTTCGCCAGAAGCCCGCCGGAGCCTCCTTGCCGTAGTAATACCGGTAATGCTTGTAATAGTAGCTGTTGTAGTAGTAGTGCCGCGCCCATTCGAACTGGTTCAGGATGGCCCCGTCCACGGGTTTTTCGATGCGGCCGAACTCCATCAGGAGGCGCTCCAGGAGCGGCACCGGGGTGGAGCGGTAGCGGACCACCGTGAGGATCCCCTCCACGTGGGCGGCCAGGACCAGCGGGTCCGTGACGGCCAGGACCGGCGGCGTGTCGAGGATGACCCATTCGAAGCGGGTCCGGGCCGATTCGAGGAACCGGCGGAACTTGTCGGTGTCCAGAAGGATGGGGGGATTGGCTGGGGTCTTCCCCGCCGTCATGAGCCACAGGCCCGGTTTTCCCGCGGGCGCGCAGTACCCCTCGATGGATTCTTCCTCGGCGGACAAGTACTCCGCCAGGCCGGGCTGGCGGTCCTTCTTGAAAAAGGAGTGGAGGGACGGTTTGCGCAGGTCGCAATCCACGAGGAGCACCTTGTCGCCGGAGGAAGTCAGCGTGATGGCCACGTTGGCCGCGATGGTGCTCTTCCCCTCCGCGGCCGAGGGCGAGGTGACCATCCAGATGCGTTTGGCCTTGTGGTTGCTGGCGTAGAGGAGGGAAGTCCGAAGGTTGAGAAAGGCCTCCGCGGCAAAGGCGCGCGTGTCGCTCGTGCTGAGCGGGATCACTCCGAAGAGGGGCAAGCCCAGTCGCTTCTCCAGGACATCGGGGTCCTTGATGCGCCGGTCCACCGCCTGGAGCAGGAGCACGAACCCCACGGACCCCATGAGCCCGAACAGGAAAGCCAGAAGGACCGCCATTTTCTTCTTGGGCTTGCTGGGCTGAGAAGGCGCGTCGGCCCGATCCACCACCTGCACCGCGTTGGAGAGGAGGTTGCTGGCCAGATCCACCTCCCGCATCTTCTCCACGAGGAGCTCCATGTACTTCCGGACCGCCTCCACCCCCGCCTCGAGGGATTCGCTCTGGCCCGACTGCTGGGTGGCCGCGATGGCCTCGGCCTTGAGACGGGCCAGTTCGGAGGTGAGGGTGCCCTTCTCCGAGCGCAGCGCCGCGAGCTGGTGGCGGTAGGTGGCGAGGATGGCATCGCCCTGGCGGGCGATTCGGGAGAGGAGGCTCAGGACCTCGGGATGTTTGGGCGTGTACTTCACCTGGAGGCGCGAGAGGTCGCGGACCATGTCGTTGTAGGTTCGGGTCATGTCCTGGAGAGAGGGATCCTGGCTGGAGGAGGGAAGGCTGACGGGGTCCCCGCCCCCCTCCCGGATGGCCGAAATCTGGGCCACGATGGCGCTGACCTCCCCTTCCCGCACGCCCACGTCATTCAGCCTCAGTTCCAGGGCCTCGATGCGCTTGTCCAGGATCTCCTTCTGGTTTTCCGGGAAGTAGGAACCCGTGGCCCGGAGCTGGTCGCCGTACAGGTGTTTGAGCCGCTCGTATTCCTTTTCCATTTTGGCGGCCTGGTCCGCCATGAGGCGGTCGGCCTCCCTCAGGATCTGCATTTTCTGGCGCAGAGTGACCTGGTTGTACGAGTCGGCCAGCGCGTTGGCCCAGAGGGCCACGTCCCGCTGGTACGGGGCGCTCACCGACAGCGTGAAGAGGGCGCTGTCGCGCTTGCGCTGGACACTGATGCACTTGCGAAACTCCTCCAGGGGGCGCTCCGCTCCGGCAAAGGCGGGATGGTGCTCCAGACCGAGGGCCTCGAAGGCCCCCTGGGCCACCTCCTTGCTCTTCATGAGGTCTACCTGGGAGTTGAAGAAGAGCTCGGTGGTCAGGTCCGAGGAGACCACGTTCCCCAGTTCCTTGGTCGAGGTCTTCTGGGAGCCCCGGTCGATGAACAGGGTGGCGCTGGCCGTATACACGGGCGTCGCCAGGAAGGCGTAGAGGAGTCCGCCGAGGGTGGCCGCCAGGGTCACGCCCAGGATCCACCAGCGGTACTCCACCAGCAAATTGAAGGTAGCCGCCGAGATCCAGCTCGCCGGAGACCTCCTCGCCTTCGACCCGTCTGAAGTCCGGGCCCTCGCGAGACTCCTCGCTCATGAAGATTCCCCTTCCCCGGTCGAACCGCCCGCCGAATGCGGCGCCTGTGCGCCGGGTGCCCCCGCACCCCAACATCCCACGATTCGGTTCGACTCAGGAATGCAGACTACAACAAACAAGAAGACCTTGTCAATCCGCATGTGCTTTCTTCACATGGAGATGGACAAGGTCTTGTCTCTTCAAGCCCTTCTGTGATTCTGTCTATATTGTCTTGCAGAAGAGAACGACGTTCACGCTCTCACCCTCCGAGTGCAAGTGGACCTTGGCCTCTATGGGGCGGGCGCCCCCGTCTGCCGGTCTTCGTAGCGGCCGATGCTCGCATCGGCCGACGGGCGGGCCTTTGGCAAGGATTGGGCTCTGCGGCGTAAGGAGGCCCTTCGAGGCTGGGAAACCCGGGGGGTCTCCCGGGATTCTACGGCAGGGCCTCGATGACGCGGGGATGGCCGCGCCAGGGGACGGCGAGGTGGTCTCCACGGCGCCACTCCTTGGAAAACTGGCCGTGCAGGGCGCCCCGAAAGACGGCCCAGGCGGCGCCCAGACGGCCCCGAAACAAGCGCGCGGCGAATTTCAGGGGCCAGCGGCCGTAAGCCGACAGGAGGAGGAACGCGGCGCGCTGGGGAAAGCGCCCGTACTCGGCCACGAGCCACGCCTGGTTGCGGGTGCCGTGGTAGGAGACCAGGGGGCTCGCCGCGCCGGCCTCGGTGGTGTCGCGGTGGCGCACCCGGCTCTGGGCGATGGCGAGGGTCGTCAGACCCTCGCGCCGGGCGCGCAGGCCGAACTCCACGTCTTCGTAGTAGAGGAAATAGGCCTCGTTGAGAAGGCCGATTTCCTCGAAGAGGGACCGCTTGATGAGCACGCAGGCGCCGTGGGGAAAGTCCACCTCGGCCCAGCGCTTTTCGTCCACCGAGCCGAGGGGGGCGCCGTACAGCCGCCGGCCGCAGCGGCCCGTCCAGAGGTTCGCCTCGCCCCCGAGGGACTGGACCCGCTCGCCGTCCTCGTCCAGCACCAGGGGGCAGGCCATGCCGGCGCGAGGGGAGGCTTCGAGGGCGCGCACGAGGGGCGGCAGGAACTCCGGGTCCACCACCACGTCGGGGTTGAGGATCAGGACGTAGTCGGCGCCCCAGGCGAGGGCTTCGCGGATGCCCGCGTTGTTGCCCCCAGCGTAGCCGAGGTTCTCGCCCGTGGGGAGCCACACCTCGTCGGGAGCAAGGGCCGGAGGGAGCACGGCGTCGGAGCCGTCGGAGGAGGCGTTGTCCACGATCCACGTGCGGCGCTGCCCGCCCTTGGCCAGGCGGAGCGAGGCCAGACAGCGCAGGACGTCCTGCGCCGCGTTGTAGTTCAGGATCACGACGCCGATTTTCGGAGGCTGAATGACCATGGGGAAATCCTGAGGACGTTAGACGTTAGACGAAAGACGAAAGACGGGAGACGGTTCTCGCAGGGGAGAGCCTCCTTGCCCTCCCCTGCGTTGGTTCAAGGACGGGCGGCCACGGAGGGCCGCCCCTACCGCGCGGGTTTGCCTTTGTAGCGGCCGATGCTCGCATCGGCCGGAGGGACCGGCCTCCTACCAAGCCGCGGCGCTCACAGGTCGTGCTTGCGGATGATCTGGCCGCCCTGGCGGAAGAAGGCGGAGAAGCCGCGGTGGAGGAAGGCGGCCTGGGAGATTCGGTAGTGCATTCGGACCCAGCGCGGAAGGGGTTTCTCCGGCGAGGTCCGTTCCGCGAGCCGGTCCAGGGCTTCGCCGAACAGGCTTCGGTAAAGACTCCAGACGGGACCGAGGCGCCCCGAGAGATAGCGGCGCCGATCGAGACTCTCGAGTTCGGGGTGGAGGCTCAGGAAATAGGCCATTCCCTCGCCGGTGCAGGCCGTCTTTTTCCAGTGGACGTCGGGCCGGTGCGGGTCCCGGTTCAGGGCCGAGGCCTCGGGAAGGAAGATCAGGGGCAGCCCGGCCCGGTAGAGCTTGTAGCCCAACTCCGGGTCCTCGAAGCCGTACCCGCGGAAGCCGGGGTCGAAGCCGCCCACCTCCTCGACGGCCGCCCGCGGCGACGAAACGTTCTGGGTCAGGTACTGGAAGAAGGAGGCCTCTTGTCCCGAGGCGTCCGGAAAGAGCGTGCCTCGAGTGCGCTCGGCCACCCAGCGCGAGAGGGGATGGGTCCATGTGTCGTAGCGGTAATCCACGAAGCCGAGGTAGCTGGCCTCCGGACGCCGCCGGTGGGCCTCGAGGTGCCGGCGGAGGCAGTCGGGCGCCGGGGCCATGTCGTCATCCATGAAGAGGACGACCTCCCCTCGTGCTTCGCGCCACCCCCGGTTGCGGGCCGCCACCGCTCCCGGGGTTCTCTCGTGAACGGGCCTGAGCCACGAATGGGCAACGGAAGCCAGGTAGGCCCATGTGCCATCGGTGGAGTGGTTGTCCACCACGATGACCTCGAAGCGCTCCTTGGGCAGGTCCTGAGCCTGGAGGGCTTCCAGGAGGCCGGGGAGAAGGCCGCACCGGTTGTAGGTGGGAACCACCACGGAGAGTTCAGGGGGCATCGAGACCTCAGAGGGGAGAAGAGAGACACATTCCCGATTTCGGATTGCGGATTGTGGATTGCGGATTGCGGATTTGGGGAAAAGGCCCTTTGTGCCTAGTGCGGCGGCCGCTTCACCCTCCGCGGTTTTCGTAGCGGCCGATGCTCGCATCGGCCGAAAGGCCGGCCTTTGGCAAGCAAAGGCCGCTACAGCGCGGGGCCTGCCTTCGAAGACGTGCTCGAGGGTGGGCGCGCCAGGGGACGTTAGACGCGAGACGGGAGACGCTTCTTGTAGGGGAGGGCCTCCGTGGCCTTCCGATTCGGTTTCGTCCGGCTCCTCGGATCACCCGATCCGCGGTGGGCCGTAGCGGTGGTCCGTGAGGCCGAAGCCGACCCACCACCCGCGGGGAGGGGCCTGACGGGCCATGGCGGCCATCGTCCGGCGCGCGCGCCAGGCCATTCTCAAGCCCTCCCGGAGGGGCCCGCCGTGGACCCGGAGGTAGGGCGAGAGGAGGGACCGCGCGGCCCAGAAACCGGCCCAGGTCCAGGCCCGGAGGGGCGATCCGTACACCCGGCGCAGATACACGGCGTTCCGGAAGGAATACTTCACGAGGGTCGGGGACGAGTGGGCCTCGGGCGGCCCCGTGAAGTGCTCGTAGGCCGCCGCCGGCTCGTACAGGCAGGCCCACCCGGCGGACCAAAGCCGCCAGCACAGGTCCACGTCCTCGCAGTAAAGAAACAGCCACTCCTGGAGGAGGCCCACCTCGTCGAGGGCCGCCCGCCGCACGAGGGCGCATCCGAAGACGCACCAGGAGGTGCGGCCCGTTTTGGGCTCGAAGGGCTTGGGGTGCTCGTGGGGCACCTGCCGGGCCTCCACGCACCCCGCCCGGGGCTCCTTCTCGGCCCGCGCCACGAGGCGTTCGAGGCAGTCCGGCGCCATGCGCGTATCGGGGTTCAGGAGGAGGACGAGCGGAGAATCCCCCTCCACGATGGCCCGGTTGTTGCCCGCGGCGAAGCCGGGGTTGTCGCGCAGGGGCAGGAGCCTCAGCCCGCCGGGCCAGGCCGCAAAGCGTGAGGCCAGGACGTCCAGGGCGCCGTCGTCGGGGCCGTTGTCCACGAAGAAAAGGCGGACCTTCTCCCGGGGATGGGTCTGCGCCTCGATCCCCTCCGCCAGTCCCTCGACGTGCCGCAGGGAGCCGTAGAGGACCACGATCAGGTCCACGGAGGGCGGGGAATCCGATTTCGAATGGCAGATGTCAGGGGACGGGAGAAAGGGCATTTGGAATTTGGGATTTGGGATTTCGGATTTGGGATTTACAAGCAAAGGCGAAAGGCGGAAGAGACATTTGGGACTTGGGAGTTGGGATTTTCAATTAAGGGCGAAAGGCAATAGGCGAAAGGCGTACGCGAACCTCCTGGATAGGCGAAGCCATCGTAGCGGCCGATGCTCGCATCGGCCGAAAGGCCGGCCTTTGGCAAGCAAAGGCCGCTACGGCGTGAGGCCTGCCTTCGAAGACGCGGCCGAGGGCGGGGGCGCCCGGCGGTCAGAGCCACCGGCGCTGGATCTGAGCCAGGCGCGGATTCGCTCGAAGCGCCGCGCGCTCGCGCCGGGCGGCGGACAGGGCGGCGGCGTAGTCCCCTTCCCGCCCCATTCTCCTCCACAGGGCCCGCGCGAGGACGTGCCACCGGATCCACAGCGGAGCGCACAGGGCCACGGACCGCGCGGGCCAGTAACGCCACATGAGGACCTGGAGGTTCCTCAGCACCAGGGCGCGCCGGAAGTCCCCGGAGGTTTTTCTCCCGGAGATGCCTCGCTTGTGCAGAACGGTTGCACTCTTCACCAGGCGGGCGCCGAATCCGCTCAGGCGCAGGCGGAAGGCCAGATCCACGTCCTCCAAGATGGCGAAGAGCCCCTCGTCGAGAAGGCCCGCCTCGCGGAGGGCCGAAGCCCGGTAGAGGGCCGCGGCGGCGCAGGGCCCGAAGATCTCCTCCGGAGCCGAGGCGGCGCGGTCGGCCGGCTCTCCCGCTCCCGCGTCCACGGCTCCCGGGCGGAAGCCCACGCGGATGCCCAGGGAGTCGATGCGCTCCCCGTCGTAGGCGAGCAGGACGGGCTGGGCGGAGCCCGCCTCGGGGTGCCCGTCGAGGTCCTCGACGAGGGCCGGCAGGGCCCCCGCCCGCACCAGCGTGTCGTTGTTCAGGAGCAGAACGTACTCCGCCCCCCCGTCGAGGGCCCGGCGGATCCCCACGTTGTTGCCGCCGGCGAAGCCCAGGTTCGCGGCGTTCCCGATCCGCTCGGCCCAGGGAAAGCGCCCTTTCACGGCCTCCAGCGTCCCATCCTCGGAGCCGTTGTCCACCACGAGGACCCGCTCCCCCTCCGCCGGATGGCCCGCCGCCTCCAGGCTTTCCAGACAGGCGAGGGTGTCCTCCCGGCCGTTCCATGTCAGGAGAACCATGGCCAACCTTCGGTTGGCCGAAGGGGGAAGGCGGAAGGGGGAAGGCGGAAGTTTAACCATCAACAAAAACCATGGCCAACCTTCGGTTGGCCGAAGGGGGAAGGCGGAAGGGGGAAGGCGG
>JBFMHB010000083.1:0-2203 GCA_040752915.1 Acidobacteriota bacterium | reverse complement strand
AGGCGGAAGTTTAACCATCAACAAAAACCATGGCCAACCTTCGGTTGGCCGAAGGGGGAAGGCGGAAGGGGGAAGGCGGAAGTTTAACCATCAACAAAAACCATGGCCAACCTTCGGTTGGCCGAAGGGGGAAGGCGGAAGGGGGAAGGCGGAAGTTTAACCATCAACAAAAACCATGGCCAACCTTCGGTTGGCCGAAGATGGCCTTCACGAAAGGGCCTGCGAACCTTTCGCCCGCTTACAAATCGTGGCCAGGATAGCCAGGAGTTGTTCTGCTTCCTTCAATAGGGCGGCAGATTCACTCTCACAGCCGACCTTGCCTTCTCGGCACAACTCGAGCCAGAAACACGTCTCCGAAGCTTCCTTTTCTGCAATGGCTACTTTGTGGATGAAGTCGGCCTTCGACTCTCCACGTTGAGCTTCTCGATAGTTGGCCCCGATAGAAGTGGTACTCTTCAAGAGCTGGTACCCTAGCGAATCAGGCACTCGACCTCTTGGAAGCCCTGCCACAAATCTCATCGCGTCTAATGCAAAACGCTTTGTTCTCTCTTCCAATTCTGTCTTCGACTTCCCCATGCCCAAGCCTCCCCCCGGCTCTTTGTCGTCGTCCCCAGATTTCTGTCTCTTCCTACCCTTCGCCTTTCGCCTTCCGCCTTCCGCCTTTCTACCCCATATACCCCAATCCGCGGAGGCGCTCCTGGACGGCTTCGGCGTCGAGGTCGGCGCGGGTGCGGTCGGGCGGGGTGACGGGTGCGAAGGCGGGCGGGTGGACGGCGAAATGGCCGGGGTCGAGGAGGGCCGGGAGAAGGACTCCGTCGAGGCCTTCGGGGAGGGCTTCCCCCATGCAGTGGAAGATCAGGGGCGCCACGTCCAGTACCGAGACCGGGGCGCCGGCAAGGCGGCCCGAGGCGAAGGCGGGGCCGAAGCCGAGGAAGATCCCCTCGGAGGAGTGGATGCCCGTCCGGTGGGGAATGAAGGGGATGTTCTGGAGGGCCTTGATGGCGGCGGAAACGCCCCACCGGTCGGGGCCCAGCAGGAGGTGGGCCGCCTCCCGGGTGCGGGGCCCCGAGTAAACCTCTTCCCGCCGTTTGACGTCGGCGAAGACGGGCCCGCCGTCGGGGTCCCTCAGTCCGGCGAGGGCCTCCTCCAAGGCGTGGAGGGTCTCCGAGAGCCGGGCGGGAGGGACGGAGCCGTCTGGAAAGACGGCCTCCTCATGGACGGTGATGCCGTGGCACTCGGCCGTGAGCGTGGAAGCCCGGCTGCGTCCCGCATCGGGCCGGAAGAAGAGGGGCCACGTTCCGCCGAGCTTGCGGAAGACCTTGGCGGCGAAGCGGGCGCCGGCGTTTCGGTGGACTGCTCGAAGAATCGGGGCCGGAAGGCGCGGCGCGCCGGACCCCATGGCCTTCTGCGCCGCCTCCTCCATGCGGTGGCTCACGGGGAAAGCCGGGCGGGCGTAGTCGGGCTCCAGGAAGCCCCGCTCCTGGAGCCACTCGTTGAGGTAGAAGATGCCCTGGGCCGTCGTGAAGCCGTGGTCCGAAACCAGGAGGAGGTGGTCGCCCGGGGCCAGCCGCTCGGCCACCCATCCGAGGACCCGGTCCGCGTCCTCGAACATCCCGGCCGCCTGGGGACACCGCTCGAAGCGCCCCTCCACCAGATCCGGGAAGGCCTCGTGGCTCACCCAGTCCGTTCCCGAGAGGACCGCGAAGAAGACGTCCCACGGCTCGTCCCAGAGGCATCGTATGGCGTCGAAGCGGTGGGTCTCCACGTGGCGGATGTCCCTCAGGTAGGCCTCGGACTCGCCGCGCGCCCGCAAGCCCGCGTCGGGAAAGATCCGGTAGTCGCGCAGGAGCGGGTGCTTCTCCTTGAGGGACTCTGGGAAGACGGCGTTGTCCCCCTGGGTGAGGAGGGAGGTGAGCGTCACGTGTTTCGTGAGGGGGGGATAGGTGCAGGGCAGGTTGATGAGGACCACGCCTCTCCCGCGCTCCTCGAGAACCTCGTAGAAAGTCTTCTCGCCGATGTCCCACGTCTGCAGGGGCCGGAGGCGGCCCAGGGCTCCGTCGGGCCGGTTGAAGTCGAAGCACCCGTGGCGTCCCGGATTCACGCCCGTGGCCACGGACACCCACGCCGGAGCCGTCACGGGGGGGTGCGCGGACCGCATCCTGGAGTGCACGGAGCGTGCACACAACGCCTCCAGGTTCGGCAT
>JBFMHB010000082.1:4792-10193 GCA_040752915.1 Acidobacteriota bacterium | reverse complement strand
GGTGGTGCGTGGAGAGGGTCATGCCGTCCGAAAGCCCGCAGGCCTCCAGGGCCTCCGCCAGGGTCTTCACCCGCTTGTCGCCGTTCCCCGGGTACCTCGCCGCGCTCGCGATGGGCGGGGCGGCCTTGCGCCCCTTCGCCACGTGCTCGTCCACGCCGCGGTACGGCACCTGCCTCCGGCCGTTCACCACCGCCGGAACCCACCGCCCGGCCGCGTTCTTCTTCAGCTCTACCTTGGTCATGAGACCACCCCTAGATTTCACAGGGAGGACGGGAGGAATGGGAGAAAACCCCTTTCGGTATTTCTCTTTCCAGGGTCGCCTCCTGTCCTCCCTTCCTCCCTGTGATTCATTTCCGTTCTCTTCTCCAGTTCCGGGGCAGGAGCCCCAGGGCTTCGGCCATCTTCACGGTCCGCAGTGCGCGCTTGACGACGGGGGGGTCGACCATCTTGCTCCCGAGGGCCACGACCCCCAGGCCTTTCTTTTCCGCCTCTTCGAAGGCCAGGACCACGCGCTTCGCCTTCTCCACCTCCTCGAGCGAGGGGGCGAAGGCCTCGTGGACCACGGGCACCTGCCGCGGGTGGATGCATCCCTTTCCCTCGAAGCCCAGGGCCTTGGCTTCGAGGCAGGCCTCCCGCAGGCCCTCCATGTCGGCGACGTCGGAGAAGACGGTGTCGATGGGAGCGACCCCCGCCGCTCTCGCCGCGTTCACGACGACCTGCCGGGCCCAGAGAGATTCGCGGCCCTCCGCCGTTCGCGGGGCGCCGATGTCGGCGGTGTAGTCCTCCAGCCCGATGGTGAGGGCGGCCACGTTGGGGCTCGCCGTGGCGATCTCGAGGGCACGGAAGCACCCCAGGGCGCTCTCGATGATGGGCATGAGAAGGACCGGAGCCTTGAGCCCGGCGGCCTTGCGCGCCTTTTCAGCCCGCTCGTCCACCGCCCGGACCTGCTGGGCCGACTCGACCTTGGGGATGAGGATCATGTGGACGTTCTGTGGGACCACGGCGTCCACGTCCAGAAGGCCCCGCTCGCCCTGGTTGATGCGCACGGTGCGCTCGCACGTTCCGAAATCCACGGACCGCAAGGCGTTGCGGACCAGGATCCGCGCGGCGTCCTTTTCCGGGGGCGCCACCGAATCCTCGAGGTCGAGGATCACGGCGTCGGGCTCGTGGAGGGCGGCGTTGAGGAAGAACTTGGGCTCGTTTCCGGGAAGGTAGAGGCGCGAGCGGCGGAATCGTTCCCGGCTGCTCCGGGCACCGAAGCCGGGGCCGGGTTCCGGAAGGGCCTCCCGCTCCCCGCCCAGGCCCGCCCGCTTCACGGCGGCTTCCAGCCGGGCCAGGAGGACAAAATCCAGGGCCCCGTGGTCCTCCACCGTCACGGCGGCGTGGCGCACGCCGAGGGTCTCGAGGCCCTTCGCGCATGTGGCCCGGACGGCCTCGCCGTACATGGCCTCCACTTTCGTGGTCACAAGGAGGCGGATCCCGCCGCGGGCCTTCGGCTCCACCCGCACCCAGCCGTCGCTGCGGACTTTCTCCCCACGCCGCCCCGCTTCACCGATCTCGTTCATGGCCAGCTCCAGTTCCTTTCACAGGGAGGACAGGAGGCGCGGGAAGTAACCCTCTCTTCTTTCCTGTCTCTCTTCATTCATCCTCCCGTCCTCCCGCCCTCCCTGTAGATTCTCTCCGTCCTCCCTTCCTCCTCGTGGATTATCTCCTGGTTTCTCTCAGTTTCTTTCGGGCGTAGGGAAGCAGGCCGCCGGCGTTTCGGATGGCAAGCATCTCGGGGGGCAGGGCCGGGAAGGCGAAGGACCGTCCGCCCACGGTGATCGTTCCGGCCCCCACGTCCAACGAGACTTCGTCCCCTGGATTGTACGCCTCCACGGCTTCGGGGCATTCGACCAGAAGGAGCCCCTGGTTCGTGGCGGCGCGGAAGAAGATGCGGGCGAAGCTCTTGGCCACCACCGCCTGAATGCCCGCCGCCTTGAGGCCCAGGGCGGGCTGTTCGCGGCTCGACCCGCACCCGAAATTCTTGCCCGCGAGAATCACGTCCCCCGGACGCACCTTCCCGGCGAACCCCGGGTCCAGGTCCTCCAGAAGGTGCGGCAGGATCTCCTCCGCCTTGGCGCAGGTATAGGTATACCGCCCGGGAAAGAGCAGGTCCGTGTTCACATCGTCGCCGTACTTGAACGTCGCCATGATCAACTCCAGGGGCTCATTTCACAGGGAGGACGAGAGGACGGGAGGGACGTTTCATATGCGGGCCTTCGGCGCTGAGTCTGCGAAGTCCGTTTCTCAAGTGGGCGACATTGAAATTCATGAGCAACCCGACAGGGATCCGAGCAAGCCGAAGGTAGGTTAATGAGTTGTGCTTGGTGCACGGGAAGAAGGCGCTCGACCGACTTCATTTCAATAATCAGGCGCTCAGGCAACAGGATGTCCACCCTGTATCCGCAGTCCAGCCGGACGCCTTTGTACTCGGTGGGCATGGCTACTTGCCGTTCAAAGGCGATGTGATTTTCTGCCAGTTCTCGGCAGACGCATTCTTCGTAGACACTCTCCAATAATCCAGAACCCAAATGGGAATGCACTTCCATCGCACATCCGATGACCGTCTCGGTCAATTCATCTCGAAGCACGTTTCTCCTCCCTTTCCTCCTGTCCTCCCTGTTCAAATGACTTCCCGTGGGTCGGTGAGGACGCCGGTCAGGGCGCTGGCGGCGACGGTGAGGGGGCTTGCGAGGTACACCTCGGCTTCCTTGCTGCCCATGCGCCCCTGGAAGTTCCGGTTGGAGGAGGAGACGCACCGCTCCCCCGGGGCCAGGAGCCCCTGGTGGGCGCCCAGGCACGGCCCGCAGCCGGGAGGACCCACCAGGGCGCCCGCCTCCACGAGCGCCGCGAGGGTCCCGTCGGCGATGGCCGCCTGGAAGATGCTCCGGCTGGCGGGAATGACGAGCAGGCGGACGCCGGGGGCGACGCGCTTGCCCTTCAGGATCGCCGCGGCGAGCCTCAGGTCGCTCAGGCGCCCGTTGGTGCAGGTGCCGAGGTAGGCCTGCTGGACGGCGAGGCCCTTGACCTCGGAGACGGGGGCCACGTTATCCACCGTGTGCGGTTTGGCCACCACCGGCTCCAGGGACGAGAGGTCGTAGTCCAGTTCCTGGCCATAGGAGGCGTCGGCGTCGGCCCAGACGGCTTCGTACGGGGCGCCCGGGGCGTGCTCGCGCAGGTACGCCTCGGTGGCGGCGTCCACGGGAAAGACCGCCAGCTTGGCGCCCATCTCGATGCCCATGTTGGCCACGGTGAAGCGGTCGTCCTGGGGCAGGGCGGAAAGGTCGCCGTGGAACTCGACGGCCTTGTAGTTGGCCCCGTCGGCCCCGATGTCGCCGATGATCCGGAGGACGAGGTCCTTGCCCATGACGCCCCGGGGCAAGGCGCCCCTCAGCGTCACCCGGATGGTCTGAGGCACCCTCAGCCACGTCTCGCCCGTGAGGAGAAGCACCGCCGCTTCGGTTCGGTCGATGCCCGTCGAAAAGGCGTTGAGCGCGCCGTACATGCACGTGTGGCTGTCGGAGCCCAGCACGAGCCGACCCGGAAGGGCCAGGCCCTTTTCCACCATGAGCTGATGGCAAACGCCCTCCCCCACGTCGAAAAAGTGGCTCACGCCGTAGTCCTTCACGAACTGGCGGATCTTCGCGTGGCCCAGGGCCGTCTTTTCGTCCACGGCGGGCACCACGTGGTCGATGGCGATGACGGGAAGGCCGCGGTCCACGAGCCCGTAAGTCTTCAGGTCCTCGGCGATCTTTCCCACGATGGCGCTGGTGTTGTCGTGCATCAGCAGGTGGTCCGGCTTGACGGTCACGATCTGCCCCGGCACCACCGAATCCAGCCCCGCCTTCCTCGCCAGCACCTTCTCCGCAAACGTCTTGCCCATTGGTGGTCACCTTTCGGTTTTCTGTGTCACAGGAAGGACGGGAGGGAGGCGAGGCGTTCGGGATTCAAATGAAACACCTCCGGTCCTCCCGTCCTCCCTGTGGATCAGCTTTGCCCCAGCAGGCCGCCGCGGAGGTAGGTCTGGATCTGGACGTCGGGCCACGGCTGGGCCTTGACCTCGCGCCCGTCGGCCCGGCGGATGACCCCGCCCGCGAGGTCCACGGAGACCTCCTCCCCGTCCCGGATGTCCGAATCGCACAGGGCGCTCGCCACGATGGGAAATCCGGCGTTGATGGCGTTGCGCTCGTAGATGGCCCCGAAGGACTTGGCCACGATGGCGGCGATCCCCAGGGCCTTGAAGCAGTCCACGGCCTGCTGGCGCGAGGAGCCCGCGCCGAAATTGGCGCCCGTCACCACGAGGTCTCCGGGCCGTGCCTTGGAGGCGAAGTCCTCCCATCCCGGGAGGTTGCCGAAGGCGTGAGGCCCCATCTCCTCGAGCCGGGTGATGGCGAGGTGGCGGTTGTGGAAGATCATGTCGGTGTCGATGTTGTCCTTCCGGATCACCCACACACGCCCCGTGATCACGAGGGGTTTCGGAGCGCGAACCGCCGTGTCGGCCTTGGGGGCGGGGGCGGCCGCCGGCCGGGAAGGCGTCCAGACCGCGGGCTCGCTCGGGATATGGTCGGGGTCCGTCAGCACGCCGGCCACGGCCGAAGCCGCCGCCACGGCGGGGCTGGCGAGGTAGACTTCGCCCTTGCCCTGCTTGCCCGCGAAATTGCGGTTTCCCGTGGAGACCGTCACCTCGCCGGGGCCGTTCTGGCCCACCTGGCCCGCGGCGCAACCGCCGCACCCGGCGTTGGAGATGAGGGCCCCCGCCTCCTTGAAGACCTCGAAGAGGCCCTCGCTCAGGGCCCTTCGCCACATGGCGTCGGTGGAGGGAACCACCTTGAGCACCACGCCGGGCGCCACCCTCCGGCCCCTCAGGACCCGGGCCGCCGCCTCGAGGTCCTCGTAGCGGCCGTTGGTGCAGGAGCCGATGAAGACCGAGTCGATCTTTCGGCCCCTTACCTCGTCGAGGGCCACGGCGTCCTCGGGATGCCCGGGCCGGGCCACCATGGGCCCGAGTCCGCCGATGTCCACCCGTTCGGTGCGCTCGTAGGCGGCTCCGGGGTCGGCGAAGACCGGGCTCCAGTCGTCCCGACCCGTGGCCCGGCGGCAGTGGTCCACCACGGCGGCGCTGGGCGGAAAGAGCAGGAGGATGGCCCCCATCTCGCTGGCCAGGCTCGCGAGGGTGATGCGTCCGGCCAGGTCCAGGGACTCGGCGTAGGGCCCCGTCACCTCGCCGGCGCAGCCCAGCAGTCCGTTTGCCCCGAAGCGCCGCAGCATGGCCAGGGCCACGTCCTTGGGCGAGGCCGAGGGCGAGGGCTCTCCGCGCAGCTCGATGCGCACCGTGGGCGGCACCTTGAACCAGATCTTG
>JBFMHB010000082.1:3387-4692 GCA_040752915.1 Acidobacteriota bacterium | reverse complement strand
GCCCAGCAGTCCGTTTGCCCCGAAGCGCCGCAGCATGGCCAGGGCCACGTCCTTGGGCGAGGCCGAGGGCGAGGGCTCTCCGCGCAGCTCGATGCGCACCGTGGGCGGCACCTTGAACCAGATCTTGCCGTGGGCCCAGGCCGCCGCCATGTCCACGTCGCCGAGTCCCTGGCCGAAGGCCCCGATGGCGCCCAGGATGTTGGCGTGGGAATCGGTGGAGACGAAGGTGGACCCGGGCCACGCCAGGCCGCCGTCGAGGGCCACGTGGGTGCCGATGCCGCGGTCGATGTCGAAGACGCGGATGCCCCGCTCCCGCGCGAAGACGCGGCAGATCTGCTGGTTGGCGGCGTACTTCTGGTCCGAACCCGTGGGGTTGCAGTCGAAGGTGAAGGCCGTGCGCGACGGATCGGCCACCTCGAGGCCGTGGTCCAGGAGGTTCTTCACTACGTTGGCGCCGCCGAAGTCCCGGGCGGCGCGGGTGTCCAGGAACACGTCGGCGATGTCCCCGGGCTTCAGGTCTCGCCCGGCGTGGGCCGACAGGATTTTCTCGATCATCGTCATCGGCATGACACGACCTCTCTTGAACAGGGAGGACGGGAGGAACGGGAGATGGGCCTCTTTTCTACCTCCTCCCGTCCTCCCGCCCTCCCTGTGGATTCAGAGAACCAGGGTCCCCTTCTGGAGCATCACGAGGGGGTCGAAGGTGGCGAAGTCGGCCTGGTGAATGAGGATCGTCTCCACCGTCTTGGGGGCTCCCTCTCCCTCCTTGGCATGGCACCCGATGCAGTTGAGGACCTCCTCGGGCAGGCCCGCCTCGGCGGCCAGCGCCAGACCCGAGAGGGGGTGGCGCAGGCACATTCCGCTCCGGCTCTTCCGGTAGCCCCCCTTCCCGTCGGGCTCGATCTCCAGGATCTTGCCCACGTCGTGGAGGAGCGCGCCCGCCACGAGCCGGTCCATGTCCACCGGGTAGGGCATGGACCGGTAGTGGGCCGCCTGGCCCTGATAGAGACCCACGGCCCCGGCCGTCACCGCCAGGGTGTGCTCCAGGAAGGTGACGCCCTTGCAGTCGGCCAGGAGCGTGAAGGGCATCTTGAGGAACGCCGCCCGGCTCTTGAATCCGCCGCGGGCGAGCGCCCGTTCGAACGTCTCCACCACCTTGCCGCGAAGCTCCTCGTCCCCGATCCGTCCGATCCAGGGTTGGAGCAGGTCCACGATTTCAGACGTCTTCATGGTGCTTCCTCCGCCATCCTTCGCATTCCGCGTGGCAACGTGCGCCGGCCACCCAAAGCGGTACATCCCACTCGA
>JBFMHB010000082.1:0-3287 GCA_040752915.1 Acidobacteriota bacterium | reverse complement strand
CTCACTGACTCACATATTCACGTGTCCACCGCCCGTCCGCCCCTTTCGGCACTACATCTTCGAAAGGATGGCGTCGGTCATCTGCTGGGTGGTGCAGGCGCCCTTCTCGAATACCTTGGGGCCGCCGGGGATGCGCATCATGTCGTAGCAGCGGACCTTGCCCTCCCGGACCACCTCGGCGACGGCGGCGCGGATCTTCTCGCCCTTGTCCCGCTCGCCCACGTGGTCGCAGAGCATGGCGGCGGAGAGGATCATGGCGATGGGGTTCACGATGGAGGGGTTGAGCTTCTCGTACTTGGGGGCCGACCCGTGGGTGGGCTCGAAGACGGCGTACTCGGCGCCGATGTTCCCCGAGGCCGCGAAGCCCAGCCCCCCCACCAGCCCGGCGAAGCCGTCCGAGAGGATGTCGCCGAAGAGGTTCTCGCAGACGAAGACGCCGTAGTCCTCGGGGTTCTTGGTGAGCCACATCATGATGGCGTCGATGTTCACGGACCAGAGCGCGATGCCGGGGTACTCCTTGGCGATGGCCCGGGCCTCCGACTCGATCATGCCGGAGGTCTCGCGCAGGACGTTGGGCTTTTCCGCCACGGTGACGCTCTTGTAGCCGAACTTCCTGGCGTATTCGAAGGCCTCGCGGATGAGGCGCCGCGTCACGCCGCGCGTGACGATGCGGGTGGAGATGGCCAGGTCTTCTCCCTTGGCCGAGGCGAAGGCCTTGAACTTCTTGTGGGTGGCGAAGGCGTCGCGGACGTTCTGGGGCGGGTTGGTCCACTCCACGCCCGCGTAGGAGCCCTCGGTGCCCTGGCGGAAGATGACGACGTCGATCTGGGGCTCCTCGTAGCCTCCGTCGAGCCCCTTGCGGATGAAGTTGAGGGGGTTTCCCGGAAAGGAGCGGCAGGGGCGGACGCAGAGGTCGAGGTTGAACTTCTGGCGCATCGTGACGATGGGGCTGTAGTAGACCAGCCCCTTGCCCTTCAGCTGAGGGTCCAGCTCGGTGTCGGCGTCCCACTTGGGTTTGGAGGTGATGGCGCCGAAGAGCCCAAGCTTGTGTTGCTCGAGGAGCTTCACGGTGCGGTCGGGAAGGGCGTTGCCCTCGGCGCACCAGAACTCCCAGCCGATGTCGCCGTGGAGGTAGTCCGCAGGGAACCCCGCCTTTTGAAGGACGCGGATGGCTTCAGGGAGGACGACCTTTCCGATGCCGTCCCCGGGCATGGACACGATGGCGTAGTGGTTCATTTCATGTCTTCCTTTCCCTTGTCTTGGTGCGCCTGTCCTGGGAATCCGTCTTCAGGCGCGCCTTTTCCAGCATGCGGACATCCAGCCGATCCTTTGGCCGGTTCGCGAATCGTTTGCAGATGAGAAGGTCCTCCACCCCAAGATACGATGCCGATTGATCCAAGAAGACTCCTTTGGCCCTGCGTTCCCAGCATGCCGAGAAGTCAAGGGGTTCTACGTCGGTCAGGAGGTCAATCCGGGCCGGAGCCACTCCAATTTGGAGGGCTTCCCCCTTGGTGGCCAGGTTGATCGCTTCCACGAGCCGTGCCGGGGCGCCGAAGGCCAGCAACGCCCGGCAGACCCTCCGGGCGTTCTCCGCGGTGGGCTCCACCCAGATGTCCAGGTTTTTCGTGAAACGGGGGCGGCTATGAAAGGCGACGGCGAATGCCCCCACGAGCAGATACCGAGCTCCTTGCTCGTTTAATGCGGCAATAAGATCGGCGTAGTCTCGGCTCATGGGCGATCCCCTTGATGGCACAGGCATCCAGCGTCAGCCCCCACACCATGGCCGCTTTCTCGCTCGGCGTGAACTGGGCCCACCACTCCTCGTCGAGGCGCTCCGCCTCTTCCCAGGAGTGGGCGATGCGGACGGTCACTTTCCGCTTTCGCTCCTTCCCGGCCACGGTCTCCCTCCCTCCGGAACCCGTCCGGAAGGTCCATAATTATATGATTTTAAAGCGAGTCCGTCAACGCGCCGGCATTCATGGAAAGGGCATCAGGAGTTCACCCAGCCTCCCTCCAGCACAGGGAGATTGAAGCCCAGGGAGGGACGGGATACGCTGTCTCGCATGAAAACCCGGCCTTCCTTCCGAGGCGCTCGGCGGCGCGTCTTTTCCCTCCTGTCCCTGTCTCCTCTCCTGGCCCTGGCCTTCCTGTCCGCGTGCGCGACCGGGCAAAAAGCTCCCCCTCCGGCACCCCGCGCCCTGCCCCAAGTGGTGGAGGCCTCCCTGGCGGACCTCCAGGCGGGGATGGCCGAAGGGCGCTTCACCTCGGAGGAGCTCACGGCGGCGTACTTGAAGCGGATCGAGGACGTGGACCGGAGCGGCCCCTGCCTGCGCGCGGTCCTCGAGGTGAACCCCGACGCCTTTTCCATCGCGAGGGGCCTGGACCGCGAGCGCTTCGAGAAGGGGCCCCGGGGCCCCCTCCACGGCATTCCGGTCCTGATCAAGGACAACATCGACACGGCCGACGGGATGCTCACCACGGCGGGGTCCCTGGCCCTGACGGACTCGCGCCCCGCCCGGGACGCCTTCGTGGTGCGGCGCCTGCGCCAGGCCGGGGCGGTCCTTCTCGGGAAGACGAACCTGAGCGAGTGGGCCAACTTCCGGTCCACCCGGTCCACGAGCGGCTGGAGCGCCCGGGGAGGCCAGACGCGAAACCCCTACGCCCTGGACCGGAACCCCTCGGGGTCCAGTTCGGGCTCCGCCGTGGCGGTGGCCGCGAGCCTCTGCGCCGTGGCCGTGGGCACCGAGACCGACGGCTCCATCGTCTCTCCCGCCTCCGCCTGCGGCGTCGTGGGAATCAAGCCCACGGTGGGCCTCGTGAGCCGGTCCGGGGTCATCCCCATCGCCCACTCCCAGGACACGGCCGGCCCCATGGCCCGGACGGTGGCGGACGCCGCCGCCCTGCTGACCGTTCTGGCCGCTCCCGATCCCGAGGACCCGGCCTCCCGGGGGTCCGCGGGCGGCGCTCCGCCCGATTACGCGGCCGGGCTCTCGGCCGAGGCCCTAAAGGGGGTCCGCATCGGCGTCCTGAGGGAGAAGGCCTTCGGCTTCGGTCCCAGGAGCGAAGCCGTTCTGGACGCGGCGGTGGCCGCCCTCCGGCGCTCGGGCGCCGTCGTCGTGGACCCCGTGACTCTCCCGAACCTGGGCCGCACCGACGAATCCGAAATGGAAGTCCTCCTTTACGAGTTCAAGGCCGACCTCAACGGTTACTTGGCTTCCCGGCCCGGGTCCCGGGTCCGCACGCTGGCGGACCTCATCGCCTTCAACGAGGCCCACGCCGCCCAGGAA
>JBFMHB010000081.1 GCA_040752915.1 Acidobacteriota bacterium | reverse complement strand
GCCCTGGCGCCCCTCTTCGCCCTGCTCGCCGAAGGTCCGCTTTCGGCGGCCCGCCTGTTGGAGCGCCTCGGCGCCGACTCCCTGCCGGATCTGTGGGAGGCCGTGGGCGAGGGGTGGGTCCTCGAGGAGACCCTCTGGAAGGCTCGGCGCTCCTATGCCCGGAGGGACCGCGTCGCCCTCCTCCTCCCGCCCGACGAGGCCGCCGCCCGCGCCGGGGACCGAAGCCTTCCCCCGCCCCTGAGGAAGGCCCTCAAGGCCCTCCTCGCCTTCCAGAACCGGGGCTTCCCCCTCCTCCACGAGGCCGCGCGGCTGGCCCGCGTGCCCCAGCACGTCTTCTTCGAACTCTCGGAGGCGGGCTGGGCGGAGCTCTTCGACCTGGTGCCGCCGGACCGCGTGGCCGCCCCTTCGCCCCACGTTCTCTCGGACGAGCAGGCCGGGGCCGTGGCGGCGGTTTCCGGCGCGCTACGGGAGGGCCGCCACGCCACGTTCCTGCTTTTCGGGGTCACCGGCTCGGGCAAGACCGAGGTCTTCCTGCGCCTGATGGCCGAAGCCCTCTCCCTCGGGGGCACGGCCCTCTACCTGGTGCCGGAGATTTCCCTGACCTCCCTCCTGGCCAGGAGGCTCATCGCGCGCTTCGGGAGTGCGGTGGCCGTCCTCCACTCCTCCATGACGGAGGTGGAGCGGGTGCGCCAGTGGCGGCGCGTCCGGCGGGGGGAGGCCCGGGTCGTCATCGGCCCCCGGTCGGCCCTCTTCGCGCCCCTGCCGGAGCTTCGCCTGATCGTGGTGGACGAGGAGCACGACCCCAGTTACAAGCAGCAGGAGTTCCCTCGCTACCACGCCCGCGACATGGCCGTGGTGCGGGGAGGGATCCTGGGGGTCCCCGTGGTCCTGGGCTCCGCCACGCCGTCGGTGGAAAGCTTCTACAACGCCTCCGAGGCCGGAAAATACACCCTGCTCCGGCTTCCCGAGCGTGCGGGGGGCGCCTCTCTGCCTCCGGTGGTCGCCGTGGACATGCGGGAGGAGTTCCGGACGAAGGGCGCCCGCGCTCCCCTCTCGGGGCCCCTCCTCGAAGCCCTCGCCGAGACCCTGGCGCGGGGCGAACAGGCCGTGATCCTGAGGAACCGCCTCGGCTTCTCGACCTTCGTCCTGTGCCGGGAGTGCGGCAAGACGATCCAGTGCCCAAACTGCTCCGTCTCCCTCACCTTTCACCGGAAATGGGGCGGACTGAAATGCCACTATTGCGGCCACCGGGCGGAGGCGCCCGAATCCTGCCCCTCCTGCGGAGGAGGAAGCCTACAATTTCTCGGAGAGGGCACCGAGAAGGTGGAGGACCTCCTGGCCGAGGCCTTCCCCGGAACCCGGGTCGCGAGAATGGACCGGGAGGAAATCCGGACGGGCGCCCAGTTCGACCGGCTGTGGACCGATTTCGAACGGGGACGCATCGGCATCCTCGTGGGGACCCAGATGGTCGCCAAGGGCCACGACGTACCGAACGTGACCCTGGCCGGGGTCCTCTCGGCGGACTTCATACTCGGGATGCCGGACTTCCGCGCGGCGGAACGGGTCTTCCAGCTCGTAACCCAGGCGGCGGGCCGCGCGGGACGGGGGGGGTTGGCCGGAAGGGTCATCCTCCAGTCCTACCACCCCGACCATTACGCGGTGGCCGCCTCCCTGACCCACGACTTCGAGGCCTTTTACGAAAGGGACATCCGCTACCGGAAGTCGGTGGGCTACCCGCCCGTGGAGGCCCTCGCCCGTCTGGAGATCCGGCAAAAGGACCTTCCCAGGCTGGACGCCCTGTGCGCCGAGGTCTCCGCCGTCCTTCGCGGAGCCGCCTCAAGGGGCGTCCGCGTGTTCGGACCCGTGGACGCCCCCCGCCCCAGGCTGGAGGGCAAGCACCGCCGACACGTCCTCCTGCGAGCCCGCCAGCGCCGCCGCCTCCAGGCGCTTCTGGAGGAGCTCCTGCGCTCGGACCTCGCGCGCCACGTGCCCGCGCACCTCCTCGTGGAGATGGACCCCTACCAGATGATGTGAGGCCTCGGGCTTCTCGGTCCTGCTTCTTAACAGCCTCGGGCCCGGCCGGCCTCGCGCGCTGCCTCCCGAGGTGGATGACGCCCGCCAGCCTCTCGACCTTTCGGGGGAGGCGCCCTATATTTTGAAGAAACAAGAGGAGGGCCCAAGCCATGAGGCGAACCTTGCGGTTAACGTTGGGTCTCCTGGGGGCGGTCTGCATGGCGGCGCTGGGTTCCTGCACGTCCATGCAGGAGGTCAAGATCGGGGTGGCCGGCCCGCTCAGCGGCGAGCAGGCCACGCTGGGGCAGGACGTCCTGAACGGAGTCAACCTGGCGGTGGAGGAGTGGAACGCCAAGGGCGGCATCCGGGGCCGCAGGATCTCGGTCACGGCCGTGGATGACGAGAACGATCCAACCAAGGCCAAGGAAATGGCCTATTATCTGGCTCGGAAGCGGCCCCTCGTGGTCATCGGACACGTGGATTCGGGCTGTTCTCTCCAGGCGGCCAAGACCTATCAGGACAACGGGGTCGTCATGATCTCCCCCACGTCGACCAGCCCCAAATTGACCGAGAGCGGGCAGGACCACGTCTTCCGCGTGTGCGGCCGGGACGACTTCCAGGGAAGGGCCGCGGCCCTCTGGTTCGTCAAGCAGTACCCGGACCGTTCCGTGGGCGTGGTGAGCGACAACAGCGACTACGGCCGGGGCCTGGCCGACGAGTTCGTGAGGAACTACGAGTTTCTGTCCGCACGGAAGGTCCTCTTCCGCGTCGAACTCCAAAGGGGGGACCCGAAACTGGAACCGGCCCTCTCCCGCTGCCTGGAGGAGCGACCCGACCTCCTCTTCTTCGGCGGGCTGGCCAACCAGGGAGGCGCCCTGCTGAAGGCCTTACGGGAACGGGGTTCCTCGGCGGTCTTCATGGCGGGGGACGGGTGCTTCGGCAAGCCCTTCCTGGATGCCGCGGGTCCGGAGGTGGCCACGGGCTCCCTGGTGACCTTCTACCCCGACCTTTCGAACATTCCCGGGACCCGCACCGAGACCTTCCTGAACGGATACCGGGCCCGGTACAAGTCCGAGCCCGGGCCCTTCGGGATCTTCGGCTACAAGGCCGCCCACGTGGCTCTGAGCGCCATCTCCCAGGCCGGCGTCCCCCTCAACGACCGGACCATCATCGACGCGCTCCACCGGCTCACCTTCGAAACGGTGTTCGGCCTCATGCGCTTCTCCGACAAGGGGGACCCCACGGAAACGCCCGTGGCGATCTGGGTGGTGGAGGAGGGCACCTTCAAGGAAATCGGGATCTGAGGCCGCGGACGGGACCGGCCTCACCCCCCCACGCGGCCCACGACCAGGACGCTGGCTTTGACCCTGTGGCGGAGGGCGTCGGCGGTGGACCCGTGGATCAGGTCCGACAGGAAGCGGTGGCCGTGGCCCCCCAGGATCACGAGGTCGGGGCCTAGCTCGTTGACGATCCTCGCCAGTTCCGGGACGGGCTTGCCTACCCCCAGGTGGGTGGAGACCTCGAAGCCCAACTCCCTAAGGGCCTGGGCGAAGACCTCCAGGCGCTCGGCGTCCTTCTGGCTTTCCACGTCCGCCGAGTCCTTCCCCAGGAACCGGGCCCCGGCGCTCTCCACGACGTGGATGAGGGCCAGGTGGGGCTTGGCTCCCTGAAAGAGCCGGATGGCCTCCCGCAGAACCGTCTCCTCCCGACCCGAAAAATCCATGGCCACGGCGACTTTCCGGTAAGGCACGGGAGCCTCCTCCAGGCGGGGGCGCCTCGTGGGCGCGTGGACGCCGATGGCGGCGGGGGACCGCTTCGTCCGGTTCAACCGTTCTACCCACGGCTTGGCGACGACGTACACCAGGAGCATTCCGACCAGGAACTGGAGGGCCCCTCCCCCGGCCAGGATCCAGGCCGAACCGGGACGCCCCGAGCGGGAGGCCGACAGGAGGGTTTCGGTCACGAGCCGCAGGTTCAAGGACACGACAATGACGGCGGAAAGCCACGCCAGCCCCTTCAATACGGGGCCGATGGCGAAGACCCCCATGGTCTTCCGATCCGACACGAAATGGATCAGGGGCACGATGGCGAAGGGCAGTTGCAGGGAGAGCACCACCTGGGACAGGACGAGGAGGTCCCCCGTCCCCTCTTCCCCGTACACAATGAGGGTGAAGACCGCGGGGGCGATGGCCACGAGGCGGGTGATCAGGCGCCTCAGCCAGGGTGGGATCCGGATGTTCAGAAAGCCCTCCATGACGATCTGGCCGGCGAGGGTTCCCGTAATGGTGGAGGACTGGCCCGACGCGAGGAGGGCCACGGCGAAGGCCACCGGGGCGATGGCTGCGCCCAGGATGGGCTCGAGGAGCCGATGGGCGTCCTGGATCTCGGCCACGTCCGTGTGGCCCGACCGGTAGAACACCGCGGCGGCCATGACGAGGATGGCGGCGTTCACAAAAAACGCCACGTTCAGGGCGATGGCCGAATCGATGGTGTTCAGGCGGAGGGACTGGCGCTTCTCCTCCTCCCCGGGGCCGATCTTGCGGGTCTGGACGAGGGAGGAATGGAGGTAGAGATTGTGGGGCATCACCGTGGCCCCCAGCATGCCGATGGCGATGAAGAGGGCCGACGTGTCGGGAATGGAGGGCACGAACCCCTTGACGAGCCCGCCCCACTCGGGCTTGGCCAGTACGATCTCGATGAGGAAGCTCCCCCCGATGAGGGTCACGAGGCTCAGGATCAGGGCCTCCAGTTTTCGTATCCCGAACTGGCTCAGAAAAAGAAGGGCCAGGGTATCCGCGGCCGTGAGGAGGACCCCCCAGAGCAGGGGCATGCCGAAGAGGAGCTGGAGCGCGATGGCCGATCCGAGCACCTCGGCCAGGTCGCAGGCGGCGATGGCCAGCTCGCACAGGCCGTAGAGGGACAGGTTGACGGCCCTGGGATACTCCACGCGGCAGGCCTGGGCGAGGTCGAGCCCGCGCACGATCCCGAGGCGCGCCGACAGGCTCTGGAGCAGGACGGCCATGAGGTTCGAGAGGAGGAGGACCCAGATCAGCGTGTAGTTGTACCGGGAACCCGCCGCGAGATCCGTGGCCCAGTTCCCGGGGTCCATGTATCCGACGCTGACGAGGTAGGCGGGTCCCGTGATGGCCAGGATGCGCCGGAGAAAACCCGCCTTGAAGGGCACGGCCACGGATCCGTGGATCTCGGAGAGGGACTTCCTTCCGGGCTCCCCGTCCCCGGACTTGGATGTCTTCACTCGCCTCGCCTCCCCTGGGTCGTCGAGTTCATCCAATCAGTCCCCCCTCAACGGAAGGAGCGCTCCGGGCATTCCCGAGGCTCTACCTGGCCTCCGAGGCGGAGGGGAGGCGGGTGATCTTGATCCGGGCCGGCATCCGCTTGGGTTCGACCTTCAGCGTCGTGTCCGAACCTTCCTCCAGAACGAGAGGGAAGTCCGTCTCGGCCATGAAGGGCGTGGGGGCGGGGCTCAGAATCTGGAAACGCAGGACGTACGAGGCCGGGGGGAGGGCGAGGTGCTGGATCAGGCGGAAGCCCCCTCGAGACCTCCCCGTGGGATCGGGCAGGCCGCGGAAGGGCGTTTCCAGCACGAGCTCGCCGTTGGCGAACACTTTGATCTCCCCGCGGGGGAGCGGTCCTTCCACGATGAGTCCCAGGTGGGCCTTCTTGATTTTCTTCGGGGCCGCCGGGGCGGGCTGGGCGGGGGCCGAAGCGGAGGCCTCGGGCTTCGTCTCGGGGGTCGAGGGGGCGTCTGGCTGCCGCGGCTTCACGGCGGGGGGAGGCTCGGTCTTCGTGGCGGCGGGCTTCCGCACCGGAACCTCGGGGGTCCGGGCCTCGGCCGGGGCCGTTTCACTCTTTGGCTCACCGCGTAGAACGGGCGTGCCCTCGGGCGGGGGCGGGGCGGGCTCTTCCACGGGGACGGGCTTCGCTCCGCCCTTTCCGAGCCTTCCCACGACGACGAAACCGAGGAGGCAGAGGCCGACGAGGGCGCCCAGCGTAACGATCAGGCCCACCGCGAGGCCCCTCCGGCGCTTTGCGGGGGCGGTCCCCGCGGGGGCTCCCGGGGCGGGAATCGGCGGCGAAACCCGGGTGGTGGTGGGCACCTGGACGGGCCCCTCGGCGGCGGCGGAGGGGGGGGCCGGTTCGGCGGCCAGGGTTCCCGACAGGACCCCGTCGATGGCCTCCACCAGTTCCCCGCCCGACTGGAACCGCTCGGCGGGGTCCTTGGCCAGGAGACGGTCGAGGAGAAACCGGATGCCGGGAGAAAAGGAGGCCTCGTCGGGCAAGGGCTTGGGCGGGGCGTGGACGATCTGGTAGCAGACCGAGGAAATGGTCTCTCCGTGGAAGGGGCGTTGCCCGGAGATCATGAGGTAGAGAACCACCCCCAGCGAGAAAAGGTCGCTCCGGCCGTCCACTTCCTGGCCCATCACCTGCTCGGGGCTCATGAAGTGCGGGGTCCCGAGGACTTCGCCGGTCCGGGTCAGGTCGCTCGCGGCAAGACGGGCGACCCCGAAGTCGGTGAGGACCGCCCGCCCTTTCTCGTCGATGAGGATGTTGTCCGGCTTGATGTCGCGATGCACCACCCCCAAACCGTGGGCGTAGTGGAGGGCGTCCGCCATCTGCCTGAGGATCGGAAGGGCCCGCTCCTGGGTAAGGGGGCCGGATTCCTTGAGGAGGCGGGAGAGGCTCGTCCCCTCCACGAACTCCTGGGCCATGTAGGGAACCCCTTCCCACTCGCCCACGTCGTAGATGGTGACGATGCTGGGGTGGTGCAACCCTCCCGCGGCCTGAGCCTCGCGGAAAAACCTCTCCCGAAACTCGCGTTTCTCCTCCTCCCCCAGAAGGGCCGACAGGGCCACGACCTTGATCGCGACGACACGGCCGATGAGCGGGTCGCGGGCCCGGTACACCCTGCCCATGGCTCCCCGTCCGGCCAGTTCGATGACCTCGTATCTTCCGATTCTCTCGGGCTGGTCCGTCATGGGGACAGGTTACTCCAGGACCGGGCGCCTCACAATCCGCCCGGCGGTCCGGCGCGCGCGCCCGGTCCTTCAGGGCTCCTCGGTGTACCCCTGGACGGCGAACAGGACGGCGGCGTCGAAGAAGTTGACGACCTGCCGGTACAGGTTCAGGCCCTGGTAGAGGTTGGCCGTCGAATCGAAGATCCCCTCCTCGATCACGTACTGCCATAGGACGATTCGCGCGATCTGAACCGCCCGGACGACCTGAGGAAGGGGCACGCCCTCGGCGCGGCGCCGACGGCCCGTGTTGCGGAAGTGCTCCACGATCACCATGTGGCGGGGCTGATCGAGGTAGGTGCCGATCTCCTCGTACGCCGCCCGTACGTGCTGGAGGAGTTCCTCCTCGGGGCGGAGAAGGTACTTCTCCATGCCTTCTTCCCGTCGGAGACGCTCCAGCCACTTCCTGGCCAGGGGCTCGGCGTGGGTTTCGGCGATGGCCACGATGGCGTTGATGTCCATGCTCACGGACTCCCGATGCGCGCGGGAAACTAAGCCCGTCCCGCCCTGCGGGAAAGCTCGACCAGAAGGGCGTCCTCGTTGGGGAACTGGCCCGTGATCTTCTTGGAGTAGACGAGGGCCCCGTCCAGGGTCACCTCGAAAACGCCCCCCGAGGACCGAACGAGTTCCGCGTCCGTCCCAAGATGGTCCTTGATCTTCGCGGCCAGACTGGCCGCCCTGGGCTCGTAGTTTCAGACGCCGCAGTATTCGATCGAGATGCGCATGCCTCTCTCCCGGGGCCGGTCCCCGCACCGGGAACAACGCCCCGGCCCGTCGTTCTATTACATGATCAGGTGCCGGTCCCTGGCTTCCTTTTCCAGCATCTCCCTGAAATCCGGATGGGCGATGGAGATGAGAGCCCGGGCCCGCTCCTGGAGGTTCTTCCCCCAGAGGTTGGCCACGCCGAATTCCGTCACGACGTAGTGGACGTCCGCGCGTGTGGTTACCACGCCCGATCCCTCCTTGAGCTTCGGCGTGATGCGCGTCATGGAGTTGCCCTTGGCGGTGGACGGGAGGGCGATGATGGGCTTGCCCCCCTTGCTGGCCGCCGCGCCCCGAATGAAGTCGAGCTGTCCGCCGAAGCCGCTGTAGATGTACGTCCCGATCGAGTCGGAGCAGACCTGGCCCGTGAGGTCCACCTCCAGGGCCGAGTTGATGGCGATCATGTTGTCGTTCTGTGCGATCACGAAGGGGTTGTTCGTGTGCTCGACGGGGTGGAGTTCGAAGAGCGGGTTGTCGTGGACGAAGTCGTAGAGCTTTCGGGTGCCCAGGATGAACGTCGCCACGACCTTTCCCGGATGGAGGGTCTTGCGATTGCCCGTGATGATGCCCTGCTCCATGGCCCGGACCAGGCCGTCGGAGATCATCTCCGTGTGGATGCCGAGGTCCCTCTTGCCCTCGAGGAGCGAAAGCACTGCGTCGGGGATTCCCCCGATGCCCATCTGGAGGGTGGCGCCGTCGGGGATCATCTCGGCGATGAACGCGCCGATGCGGCGCTCCACCTCCGAAGCCGGTTTCCCCTGGAGCTCGAGGAGGGGCTGGGTGTGCTCCACCACGTGGGTGGCGCGGGACACGTGGAGGAAGGAGTCGCCCAGGACCCGGGGCATTTGCTCGTTCACCTGGACGATGACGGTCTTGGCCGCCTCCACGGCGGCCTTGGTGGTCATGACTTCCACGCCGAGGCTCATGAACCCGTGGTCATCCGGCGGGGAGCACTGGATCATGGCGACGTCCACGCGGCTCGCCCCGCTCCGGATGGCCTTGGGAATCATGTGCAGATGGATGGGGACGTAGGCCGACCGCCCGTCGTTGACCGAGGCGCGGTCACCCGGCCCCACGAAAAGAGAGTTGTGCCGGAAGGCCTTTTCCATGCCCGGCCGGGAAAAGGGGTCCTCCCCCATGAGGAGGACGTGGCTCAAGGTCACGTTGCGCAATTCGTCGGCGCGCGCGGCGAGGGCCTGCAGGAGCGCATAGGGGGCCGCCGCGTTCCCGCTGATCATGACCCAGTCTCCGGACATGACGGCCTTGGCCGCCTGTTCGGGACTGCAGAGTTTCTTCTTGTAGTCGTCCATCCAGGACATGGCTTACCCCTCCCCCAGGAGTTTCCTGAGGTCGGCCGGGTTCTTGCTGACGTACCGGCTCACGACCTCGCCTTCGAAGACGTAGCATCCTCGCTGCAAGTCCTTCCAGCCGGACAGGGCCAGGCGCATCCCCTTGTCCTGCATGCTCAGGAGGAATGGGAGAAGCGCATGGGTGAGCGCGTAGCTGGAAGTCCGCGCCACATACGAGGGGCAGTTGGGCACTGCGAAGTGGAGGATGCCCTCCCGCACGAAGACGCCCCCGGTGGGCCCCTGGAGCCGCGTCGTCTCAACGCACCCGCCCTGGTCGAAGGAAAAGTCCAAGATCACAGACCCCGGGCGCATCTTCTGGACCATGTCCCGGGTCACCACGATGGGCGCGATTTCTCCGGGGACCAGCACGGCGCCCACCAGGACCTCGGCGAAGGCCACGAACTTCTCGAGGTTCTCCTTCGTGGCGTGGGCCGTCACCACCCGCCCTCCCAGCCGCCGGTCGATCATCTCGAGGACCTTCTGGGACAGGTCGAGGACGTAGACGCTGCATCCCAGGCCCAGGAAGGCCCGGGCCGTATGGAAGCCCAGGGTGCCGCCTCCGATGATGACCACGTCCGCCGGCGGAATGCCGGGAGCGCCGCCGAGGAGGATCCCGATGCCTCCCGACCCCGTTTCCAGCAAACGACCCGCGATCTGGGGGGCCATCTTGCCCGCGATCTCCGAGGAAATCCGGAGTATGGGGAGGGTGCCGTCGGCGTCCTGGATGATCTCGAGCCCGAGGGCCGTGATCTTCCGCTCTCTCATCTTGGCCAGGTAGGCCTCCCCGGCCACGGCCAAGTGGAGGAAGGCCAGGACCGTGGAGCCGGGCTCCATGAGGTCGAGGTCGTGGAGGTTCGGGCGACCCACCTTGACGAGGACCTCCGACCGTCCGAAAACCTCCTCGTGGGAATAGACCACCTGAGCGCCGACCTTGCGATAGGTCTCGTCGGGGAAGCCCGCCGCCGCGCCTGCCCCCGTCTCCACCACGACTTCAGCCCCGGCTTCCACGAGTTCCCGGACGCCGGCCGGCGACAGCCCCACGC
>JBFMHB010000080.1 GCA_040752915.1 Acidobacteriota bacterium | reverse complement strand
CAGAACCGATAGGACAGGTTCACCACGAGGGTCCGGCCGGGCTCCCAGACTCGGTGGCCCGAACGGAAAGGGTCCCGCTGGTAGGAGAGGTGGTCGCGATAGGCGCGGTCGAAGAGGTTCCGGAGGAGCATGGTCGCCTGGATCCCGTTCCAGTTGACGCCTGCCCGCGCGTTGGCGATGCCGTACCCCGGCGTCGGACGCTCCCGCAGATCCTCGTCCACGCGGTCCTGGCGGTCGGCGAAGACGCCCTCCACCTCCGCGAACCAGCGCCCCGTATCGTACCGGACGGAGGCGCGCGCCCAGAGGGACGGAATCTCCGCAACGGCGGAGGAGCGGATGCCCAGGGAAGGGTTCGTGTCCTTCGACGCTCGGACGGATGCGGCGTCCAGGTTCAGGAAGACACGGCTTCCGGCCACGGCGGAGAGGCTCAACTCCCCGCCCCAGAAACGGGCGTCCACGTTCGCATAGCTTCGCGCGACCATGTTCATGTATCCGGGCACGCTGTTCACGCGCGCCTGGTTGTGGACGGTGATGAAGGAGTGCACCCGGTCTCGGAACACGTTGGCGCTGGCGTAGAAGGCGGAACGGCGCACGGTGAAGCCGAGGTTCACTCCCGTGTTTCGGGGCACCTCGAGGGCGGGGTTCCCCACCCAGTCCGCCCCCATCCTGCGCAGGGCGAAGAAGAGTTCCTGGGGATCGGGAAAGCGGGACGAGGTGCCCACACCCGCTCGAATTTCTGCCCCGCCCGGGAGGGAGGCGGTGAGCCGAAGGTTTCCGGAGGGATAGGTATCCTTCCGGCTCCTGGATCGGGTGTCCTTGTAGGCCCAATAGAGGTCCGTGTTGGCCAGCCGGGCGTCGGCCGTGGAGCGGCTGGCATCCAACCGGCCGCCGGCGTCCAGGGTGAAGCGATCCGAGAGGCGGAACGCACGAGAAACGTACAGGCCCAAGTTGTTCGCATCCACCGAAGGAAGGGAGTACTGGGGCATGTACATGGCCATGGCGAAGCGCGTGACGGCGTACCAGTGCCTTCTCGCCACCTCGAGGCCCACGGCCGTGTCCCCGAACCGCAATTCGGTTCGGGCCCCTTCGGCCTTGGTGCGGCCATAGGTCCCCATGGTGTACCCGCGGGGCGCCATGGGGGAGATGGAGGAGGTCCGGTAGCCGTCGGTCATCCAGTGCGAAACGTGCGACACGTACGCCTGGGCCTCGACCACGGGTCCCTCTGGACCGGACGGGGTGTACGCGTAATCGGCGTGGAGGCGGTCCGTGTTGTCCCACACGCCGTCCATGAACAGGTAGGGGTACAGGACGTGATCCGCCTCCTGGCGGGAGACGGAGACGCCCACCTGGTGGTTTGGCAAGGGGCGAAACCACATCCCCGCCCACCCCGTTCGCACCGCGTAGGCCTGGGAATCTTCGGCCGATTCTCGATAGCCCGCTCCCTCGGTGAAGCGCTCTCCCCGCCCGTCGGTGAAGGGATCGGAGAATCGGTAGGAGGCTCCGGCCAGGAAGGCCAGGGAATCTCCCCCGTAGGACAGGGTGGCGGAGGGGTTGAAGTAGCCGAAGGACCCGCCAGAGACCACGGCGGATCCGTGAAATCCGGGCTCCGGAGTGCGCGTCACGATATTGACCACGCCGCCCAGGCTTCCCCCGTTTTTCACGTCGAAGGGCCCCTTCCCGAGTTCGACGCGCTCCACCTCCGACAGATCCACGTGAAACGCGGCCGGGTCCATATTGTTGGGGCAGGCTCCCTGGACGTGCACCCCGTCGATGAGGACGTTCACGTTGTCCCCCTGATAACCCCGGAGGACCAAGTCGCCCGCGATTCCGCCCTTTCGCACGCTCCAAAGGCCGGGGATCCGCGTCAGCGCCTCGCCCACGTCGGGCGCGCCGCTCTCGCGCAGTGCGAGGCCGGGAAGGCCGTCCCGCGGGTCCGATGCCACGACGTCCACCTCGCTGTCCGGGATCTCGAAGTCCATGGTGAAGCCCAGAGACCGGACCTCACCGGCGCTCAGGCGCACGGCGGGAACGGCGGCCCGTCGGTAGCCTTGGAGCGCGACCTCCACATCATAGTCCCCCGGTGTGAGTCCGCCCGCGCGGAACAGCCCGTCTTCTCCCGTCTGCACGCGGATCTCCTCGGCCCCCGCCCGCTGACGAACCTGCACGGTCGCCCCGGGGATTCCCACCCCGTCCGGGGTGGACACCCGGCCCGCGAGGGCCGCCTGGTCTGGGGGAAGCTCGGGAGAGGGCATCAGGGAGAAGGACGAGATGGAAACGACGAGACACAAACCCGCGGCCAGTGCAGACGAGCGCAGACTCATGATCCCCTCCGATCCGAATATCCCTTCGCGAACCCCGAGAGCCGCCCCGGGGGAGGATGGACCCTCCCCGGGCCGCACGACCGCTCTCAGGCGGGCCCCGCACCGACCAGTTCGCGTCGTTTCCACAAATAGAATAGCGCGGGATAGACAAGGAGTTCAAGAAGGAAGGACGTTACCAGCCCCCCCACGAGAGGGGCCGCGATCCGTTTCATGACGTCCGCTCCGGTTCCCATGGAAACCATGATGGGCAGGAGCCCGACGATGGACGTGGCCACGGTCATGAATTTCGGTCGGAGGCGCCGGACCGCCCCATGGACGACGGCCTCCTTCAGGTCCTGCAGATCCCGAAGTCTCCCCTCTCTCGCCGCGCTCTGGTGGGAGAGCCTCAGGAAGAGCAGCATGAAAACGCCCGTTTCGGCGTCCAGCCCCATCAGCGCGATCATCCCCACCCAGGTGGCGACGGAGACGTTGTAATCGAGGGCCGCCATCAGCCAGACCGCGCCGACGAGGGAGAAGGGAACGGCGAGGAGAACGACGAAGGTCATGAACGCCGAACGGGTGTTCAGGTAGAGCAGGAGGACGATGAGGAGGAGGGTCACCGGCACGATGAGTCCGAGCCTCTGGCGAGCCCTCGCCATGTTCTCCACCTGGCCGCTCCAGACGAGGTGAGTCCCCGGGGGCAGCTCGACGGCCCTGGACACGGCCTCCTTCGCTTCGTCCACGAAGGAGCCCACGTCGCGGTCCGCGACGTCCACGTAGACATACCCCGCCAGCCGCCCGTTCTCGTCCCGGATCATGGAAGGCCCCGTGGCGACGGAAAGGTTCGCCACCTGTTCAAGCGGGACCTGCAGTCCTCCGGAGGTTCCCACCAGGATCCGGCCCAGGGCGTCCAGGTCGTCGCGGAGGTCCCTGGGGTACCGGAGGTTGACCGAGTACCGTTCGCGGCCCTCGACGACGGTGGTCAGGGACTCGCCGCCCAGGGCCGTGGAAATGACCGCCTGGAGGTCCTCCAGGGGGATTCCGTACCGAGCCAGGTCCTCCCTTCGGGGCGTGATGTCCACGAAATACCCGCCCGCGGCCCGTTCGGAAAAGACGCTCCGCGTGCCGGCAACACTCCGGAGGGTCCGCTCCACCTCTTCGCCCAAGCGTTCGATGACCTTTGGGTCGCTTCCGAGGATCTTGATCCCCACGGGCGTGCGTATCCCCGTGGTGATCATGTCGATGCGCCCCTTGATGGGCATGGTCCACGCGTTCGTGTTGCCGGGGATCTGGATGGCCCGGTCCATTTCCTCGATGAGTTCCTCCCAGGTGATCCGGTCGGGCCAGACCAGGCGCAGGGGCGCCTTCAGGAATCCGGGCATCCAGGAGGAGTACCAGCGGGGCTTCTCCCGCCACTCTCCGGGCGGTTTCAAGACCACCGTGGTCTCCATCATGGAAAAGGGGGCGGGATCGGTGGAGGTCTCCGCCCGTCCGGCCTTGCCGAAGACCGACACGACCTCCGGAAACTCCTTGAGGATTCGGTCCTGGACTTGAAGGAGCCTGGATGCCTCGGTGACGGAGATCCCCGGAAGCGTGGTCGGCATGTAGAGAATGGTCCCCTCGTTGAGGGGCGGCATGAATTCCCGGCCCAGGCTGAAGTAGGCCGGGACCGTGGTCAGGACCAGGAGGGAAGCCGCCGCAAGGACGGTCCAGGGGTGGTCGAGGGTCCACCGGCAGGGGCCCTCGTAGAGCTTGTGGAGAAACCGGCTCAGAGGCTGGTCTTCCTCTTTCCGGTAGGTGCCCACGAGAAGGCCGTTGGCCGCGCGGGACACCAGGGGGGACCGGAACGTGAAGGGTCGGACCCGGGTGAAGAGCATCCGGACGGCGGGATCGAGGGTCACGGCGAGGAGCGCCGCCAGGATCATGGTGAGGGTCTTGGTGGCGGCCAGCGGGTGGAAGAGCCGTCCTTCCTGGCCCACGAGGGCGAACACCGGGAGGAAGGAGACGGCGATCACCAGGACCGAGAAGAAAACGGACGGCGCCACCTCCTTGAGCGCCTCGAGGCGCAACGCGAGGTGGTCTTCGTCGGAACCGCCCCGCCACGTCTCCATCTTCTTGTAGGCATTCTCGACCTCCACGATGGCCCCGTCCACGAGCACTCCGATGGAAATGGCGATGCCCGACAGGCTCATGATGTTCGAGGTGATTCCCATGTAATACATCGGGATGAAGGCCAACAGGACGGAAACGGGGATGGTGATGATGGGGACGATGGCGGAAGGAAAGTGCCTCAGGAAAAAGAGGATCACGAGGCTCACCACCGCCATCTGGAGCACCAGCTCCCCCGTCAGGGTGCCGATGGCGTCCCGGATCAGGCCCGAGCGGTCGTAGGTGGTCAGGACCTCCACGCCTGGGGGCAGCGAACCCTTCAAGTCGTGAAGCCTCTCCTTCACGCGCTCGATGACGTTCAGGGCGTTCTCGCCGTGGCGCATGATGACGATGCCGCCCACGGTCTCGCCGGCACCGTCCAAGTCCAGCACCCCGCGGCGAATCTGGGGACCGAGGTCCACGCGCGCCACGTCCCTCAGGAGGACGGGGGTCCCGCCCGCGGAGGTCCGGAGGACGACCGACTCCAGGTCTTTCGGGGATTTCAGGTACCCCCGCCCCCGGACCATGTACTCCTTCCCGCTCCACTCGATGAGGCGGCCTCCCACCTCGCCGTTGCTCTTTCGGACGGCCTCCGCCACCTCCAGCACGGAGATGCCGTAACCCTGAAGGCGGAAGGGGTCCACCGTGACCTGGTACTGCTTCTGGAAACCTCCGATGGAGGCGACTTCGGCGACCCCCTCCACGCTCTGAAGCGCGTACCGCAGGTACCAGTCCTGGTAGGTTCGCAAGTCTGCGAGGTCGTGGCTGCCGCTCCGGTCCACCAGGGCGTACTGGAAGACCCAGCCCACTCCCGTGGCATCGGGGCCGATCTCGGTCCGGACCCCCGTGGGCAGTTGGCCCTGGATCTTGGCGAGGTACTCCACCACACGGCTCCGGGCCCAGTAAATATCGGTCCCGTCCTCGAAGATGACGTAAACAAAGGAGAATCCAAAGTCGGAGAATCCTCGGATGTCGCGAACTCTCGGTGCCCCCAAGAGGGCCGAAACGATCGGGTAGGTGACCTGGTCCTCAAGGATGTCCGGGCTGCGGTCCCAGCGCGAAAGGATGATGACCTGCGTGTCCGAGAGGTCGGGGATGGCGTCCAGGCGGATGCGCGTCAGGACGTGGAAGGCGTAGAGCACGGCGGCGGCCACGGCCAGGATGACCAGGATCCGGTTCCTGGCGCTGAATTCGACGACTCTGCGAATCACGGGACCGCCCCCGCATCCACGCTCGATGAGAATGGATGGACCGAGTTCATGGACCGTCTCCCGCGGCTTGAAGGGCGGCGCGGAGGGACGATTCGGAGTCGATGAGGAAGGTGGAGGAGGACACGACGCGATCTCCCTCCGAGAGGCCGCTCAGGACCTCGGACTTCCCCCCGCCCTCCAGCCCCACCTCGATGAGGGCGGGCCGGACCTCGCCGGGGGAGGTCTCCACGAAGACGTACGCGCGGTCCCCGTCACGGATGACGGCAGAGGAGGGGATGCAGAGGCGTTCTCCCCCGTCGAAGGCGATTTCCGCCGAGGCGATCATGCCGGGCACGAGCTGAGCGTCCGGGTTGGGAAGCTCCACGATGACCCGGCTCGTCCGCACCTGCGGGTCCAGGGCCCTCTGGAACGTCCTGATCTTTCCCCGGAAACTCTTCCCGGGCAGGGAGGGCAATTCCAGGACGACGGGAAGGCCCTCCTTGAGAAGCGGCACCTCGCGCTCGAAGACGTCCACCTCCGCCCAGACCCTGGACAGGTCGGTGATCGTCAGGAGCGGATCGCCGGGGGTGACCTTCTGCCCCAGGACCACCGTATAGGAGGTGATGTATCCCGAAACCGGGGAGGCCATCTCCAGCGTGTCCTCGGCGGCCCCCGTCTTCTCGATCCGCGCGATCTGTTCGTCGCTGAAATCCCAGTCCTTCAACCTGAGCTTGGTGCGGTCCACTCCCTCCGTGGCGCCCTCGACGGCTTCCGGTTGGGTGCGCGTGGACGGGGGGTAGAACCGTTTGCCCCCGTACGCCGGAGAAGAGTTCAGGTACTGCTGTTGGATGCTCAGGATCCCGAGGCTGTAAATCCCCATGAGGGGCTGTCCTCGCGTGACCCGCTGACCCGCTGACCAGACGTGAAGGGATGTGACGAAGCCGTCCACCCTCGAGATGATGGGTCGCACCCGGGTGGGGTCGGCCACGATCCGGGCCGGAAGGCGCACGGTGCGATCGAGACGGGCCCGCTGAGCGGGAGAAGTCGAATATCCCATCCTGCGCATGGAGTCGGGCCCCAGCGTCACCGGGGCGAGCCCCGAGACCGTCCCGTGCCCCCGGGGTTCCACCTTCGGCGCGGGGACCAGGTGCATGCCGCAGATGGAGCAGTCCGAGGGGCCCCGCGATTGAACCTGAGGATGCATCGGGCAGACAAAGACCGCATCCGTCTTGTCCCTGGAGGGGGCATTCGCGGCGGTCGCGGGCCGGGAGGCCATGACCAGGTGCATCCCGCAGATCTGGCAGTCCCCCTTGCGGTCGGAGGTGACTTGCGGATGCATGGGACAGTAGTAGGCGGCCGTCTTCTCCGGTTTTCCCCCGCAGGACGCCAGGGATGCCAAGGCCGCGAGCAGGATGGCCGCCAGGCAAACTCCTCCCGCCCCACCCCTCCGCCTCCTCACCAGTGCCATGGAATACCCCTCCCGTAACGGGTCTTCAAGAATCAGGGTCATCGCCAGCAACGCCGGCGGCAATCGTGGTATTCCGTGCCTGGGCGGGCGGAAAGGCCTCCCCGTCCTCTCCGCCCTCCCAACGGCTCAGGCCTGTCCCTTGATCTTGAAGCCGAGGACCACGTTGCACTTGGGGCACGAGCCCGGCTTGTCGTAGTGGGCGCCGCACTGCCCGCATTCGTAGACGATGTCGGAGGCCTGGACCTCCTTCATGGTCATCCCGCATTTTGGACACTGGCCCGGCTCGGGGGAGATCTCGCAACCCATTTCGCACACGTACACGCGGCCCGTGGGTTGGGCGGGGGCTTCGGCGGCAGGCGCCGCGGCCGTCTCGACGGCCTGCGCGGCGGGGGCCGGCGCTTCGGCCGCCGCGGCGGATTTCTCCGTCTGCTCGGAGGCCGGCTTTCCGCAGGAGACGGCGAACAGGACGCACAGAAGGGCGGCGGTCAGCAACAGGCTCTTTCGGATCATGGCTCCTCCTTCGATCACAGGGACCGGGTCGCGGCATGCCGGGAACAAATCCCATTCAGTGTAAACGGTTTTCAGAAGGGAGGGAATTCCAGGAGGCGGGCCGCCTCAAACGAAGGGCGTTGCCGATAACGGTGACGGAGCTGAAGGACATGGCGGCCGCGGCGACCATGGGGCTCAGGAGGATCCCCAGAAAGGGGTACAGGAGCCCCCCGGCGAGAGGGATTCCAACGGCGTTGTAAAAGAACGCCCAGAAGAGGTTCTGCCGGATGTTGGCCACCGTTTCTCGGGACAGCCTTCGGGCTCGGAGAATACCCGACAGATCGCCCCTCACGAGGGCCACCGGCGCGCTTTCGATGGCCACGTCCGTTCCGGTCCCCATGGCGATGCCCACATCGGCGCGCGCGAGGGCGATGGCATCGTTGATGCCGTCTCCGGCGAAGGCGACGACGCGGCCTTCCGAGCGAAGTCTGGAAACGAGGTCGGCCTTTTCCGCGGGGAGCATCTCCGCACGCACTTCCTCGATACCGAGATGAGAGGCGACGGCCTCGGCGGTCGCCCGGCCGTCTCCCGAAGCCACGAGAAGGCGCACTCCCTCTGCCCGCAAGGCCTCCACGGCCTCGGCGGCGCCCGGCCGGAGGGGGTCTTCGGCGGCCAGCAGGGCCCCCGCGCGCCGATCCGCCGCCACGTAAAGGACGGACCTACCCATCCGCCGTTGCTCCGCGGCGGCGGTCTCCAGGAGGGAGACGTCGATGCCCAGGTCGGCCATGAGCCGCAAGGTCCCCACGGCCGCTTCACGGCCTTCGACCCGCCCCGTCACGCCCAGCCCGGGGACCGATTGAAATCCGTCGGGTCGAGGAGGCGCAATCCCTCTCTCCGACGCGGCCTCCAGGACGGCGGCCGCCAGGGGATGTTCGCTGGCCCGCTCCAATCCCGCCGCGATGCGCAGGGCCTCGTTCTCCTCAAAGGGGTGGGCCCGGATCACGTCGAGGATGCGAGGCCTTCCCTCCGTAAGGGTCCCCGTTTTGTCCAGGACGAGGGTGTCCACCCGGGCCAGGAGTTCGAGGGCCTCCGCGTTGCGAAAGAGGACCCCTTCGCGGGCGCCCCGGCCCATGGCGACCATCACGGACATGGGGGTGGCGAGCCCCAAAGCGCAGGGGCAGGCGATGATGAGGACCGAAACCGCCGCCACGAGCCCGTGGGCGAGACGGGGCTCGGGCCCCCATGCGGCCCAGCCGGCGAAGGCCGCCGCCGCACCCGCCATCACGGCCGGTACGAAGACGGCGGCCACGCGATCGGCGATCTTCTGGAGGGGGGCGCGTGTACGCTGGGCCTCGGCCACCCGGGAGACGATGCGGGACAGGAGGGTATCCGCCCCGACCCTCTCCGCCCGGATCACCAATCCGCCCGTACCGTTGAGAGTAGCCCCGACGACCGGATCGCCGGGCCCCTTTTCCTTGGGCATGGGCTCGCCCGAGATCATGCTCTCGTCCACGGCGCTGCGCCCCTCGACGACTTTTCCATCCACGGGGATCTTCTCCCCGGGCCGGACTCGCAGGAGGTCTCCCGCCTTCACCTCCTCCAACGGAACATCCCGTTCGGACCCACCCGCCTCGAGCCTCCGCGCCACGACCGGAGCGAGCGCGAGCAGGGCTCGGAGGGCGTCTCCGGTCCTGAGCCTGGCGCGCAGTTCGAGCACTTGTCCAAGAAGGACAAGAAGGGTGATGGTGGCGGCGGCTTCGAAATAGACGGCCACCCTCCCATCCGCGAGACGGAAGGAGGCCGGGAAGAGGTCGGGGACCAGGGCGGCCGCCACGCTGTAGCCGTAGGAGGCGCCGACTCCCAGCCCGATGAGGGTGAACATGTTGGCGCGCCTGTTTCGAACAGAGGCCGCGAAGCGCTCGAAGAGGACCCATCCCGATCCCAGAACGACGGGCGTGGCGAGGACCATCTGCACCCAGGTCGAAAAGGTGCCAGGGAGGATTGCGCCGTGGTGCATTCCGGGAAGCATCTCCGCCATGGCCAGGATCCACAGCGGCGCGGTCAGGAGGAGCGCCCACCAGAACCTTCTTGTCATGGCGCGAAGCTCCGGATCGGCGCGGGCGGAGGAGGGGAGGGATCGAGGTTCGAGGGCCATGCCGCAGATCGGGCAGGCGCCCGGCGCCTTCCGAACCACCTCGGGGTGCATGGGGCAGGTATACTCGACCGCGGCGGAAGGGAGGAGGGGCGTGGCCGATTCCAAGGCCATCCCGCAGGAGGGACAGGCCGCGGGCACCGGGGATCGGACCTCGGGACACATGGGGCAGACGTACGCGGCAGGCGCGGCGGGAGGGGAAAGGGAGGCCCCCGCTCCCAGTTGGACGGGCTTCTGCAGAGACAGCGGGGTGGGGCGGGTTCCGATCGGTGCGGGCCTTTCGGCCATTCCCCCGGGAACGTAGGCGGGGTCGAGGAAACGGTCGGGATCGGCGAGAAACCTTTCCCGGCACCGGGGGTTGCAAAAGTGGAAGCTTCGTCCGCCGTGCTCCGCGGACCCTCCTCGGGGGGCGGCGGGGTCCACGATCATGCCGCAGACCGGATCAACCGACCGCCCCCCATGGAGAACTTCATCGGTCATGGGGCCTCCGGTTCACCGGACGGGTTGCTCGCCCGGAAGTTTGGCCAGGTACTTCTGGGGATCCTTTTCGAA
>JBFMHB010000079.1 GCA_040752915.1 Acidobacteriota bacterium | reverse complement strand
GACAGGGCCGAGGTCTGTCCCCCGGCGCTGACGGTGGCCTCGAGGGTGTCTCCGTCGGCCAGGGGCGTTCCAAGACCCGTGAGGCTCCAGGTGCCGTCGGCCTGCACCATCGCCGTCCCGATGGGCGAACCGTTCTTGTAGACCGTGAGGAGCGAACCCGCGGGCGCCGTGGAGGTTCCCGTGACCGTCGTCGCCCCGGCCGTCAGCGGGCTGTCCACCACCGGCGGCGCCGGGGTCACCACCACCGTGTTCGAGAGGGCCGACTGGGACGCGCCCGTTCCCGCCGTCGCCGTGATGCTTTCCCCGCCAACCAAGCCGATAATCCCGGACAGGCTCCACGTCCCGTCGGCCTGCACCGTCGTCGTCCCGATGGAAACCCCGTTGCTGTACACCGTGATGCTCGTCCCGACCGGCGACGAAGACGTTCCCGCAACGGCGTTACCGAAGGGGCTCGCCACGATGGGTCCCGCCACCACCGGCGCCGGGTGCTGAACCGTGACGACGTTGGAGTCGGCCGAGGTCTGCCCTCCCGCCGTCACCGTCGCCTGGATCGGATCCCCCGCCGCGAGGGCCGGGGAAATCCCCGTCAGGCTCCACGTCCCGTCGGAGAGCACCGTCGTCGTCCCGATGGGCGAACCGTTCCTGTAGACCGTGAGGAGCGAACCCGCGGGCGCCGTGGAGGTTCCCGTGACCGTCGTCGCCCCGGCCGTCAGCGGGCTGTCCACCACCGGCGGCGCCGGGATCACCACCACCGTGTTGGAGGACGCCGACTGCGACGCCCCCGACCCCGCCTTGGCCGTGATGGATTCGCCGCCCACCAGGCCCGTCACCCCCGTCAGGGTCCACGTGCCGTCGGCCTGGACTGTCGTCGTCCCGATGGAAAGCCCGTCCTTGTACACCGTGATCGTCGTTCCTGCGGGAGACGCGGAGGTACCCACGATGGAGCCGTCTCCGGCCGCGATGGGCCCGGACACCACCGGCGCCGGGTGCTGAACCGTGACGACGTTGGAGCCGGCCGAGGTCTGCCCTCCCGCCGTCACCGTCGCCTGGATCGGATCCCCCGCCGCGAGGGCCGGGGAAATCCCCGTCAGGCTCCACGTACCGTCGGAGAGCACCGTCGTCGTCCCGAGAAGCGAACCGTTCCTGTAGACCGTGATGAGCGAACCCGCGGGCTCCGTGGAGGTTCCCGTGACCGTGGTGGCCCCCGCCGTCAGCGGGCTGTCCACCACCGGCGGCACCGGCTGGACGATGACCGCGGCAGAGCGGGGCGAGGTCGCGCCATCCCTGGCCACATCGGCGGTGATGGCGTCCCCCGCCGCGAGGCCGGACACGCCCATCAGGAGCCACGTCCCGTCGCTCTCGACGGTGGCCGTTCCGAGGTAGACCCCGTTCTGGAAGAGGGTGACCGTGCCTCCGATGACCGAGGAGGTCCCGCTCAGGACCGTGTCGGTGGAAAGGATGGGAGCGTTCACCGTGGGCGCGGGAAGCACGGGGTTGGTCACGCTGGCCTGCTGGCTGATCCCGCCGTCGGCGGAGAGCGTGGCGGTGTTGGTGATGCCCGTGAAGGCCGGATCCAAATCGCTGTTCACCGTGACCACCACCGTGGCGGTGAGAGATTCATAGGGCTGGAGGGTATAGCCGCTCGCCAGATTCGGCGGCGCCCCTCCCGCGCCGGTGGCATAGACCACTCCCGAAAGGGCGATCTGGACGTCGTCGAAATAGAAGCTGTCGCCCCCGCCCAAGTTCGGTGAAGAGTAGAAGCGGATGCTCGTGGTGGCGGAGAGGTAGGCGGAGATGTCGAAGCTCGCGCTCTGGTTGGTGGTGTCGTTGGTGGGTCCCGCGTACCGGGCCAGGGTGGTCCAAGTGCCCGCACCCCCCGTGGGCGAGACCTGGATCTCCACCCAGTCATTGGCATCGTCAAAGCCGCGCCTTTGGTACACAAAAGAGAGGATGGCACGGGTGTATCCCGAGCAGTCGGCCTGACGCTGGAGTCCCCGGTTGGTATTCTGGATCCGCCCCATGAAGGAGGAAAGGTCGCCGCGGACTTGGACCTCCCCGCTGGTGGGGCCGTCACTCTCCCCGATCTCGGCCCAGGAGTTCCCACCCCAATCCAGAGAGCCGTTGTTTCCCGTGTACACCTGGGCGTTGAACTGGTCCAGGTACGTCCCCGTCCGGGTTGTCGGATACGTCACCTGGGTGCTGCCCCACGTGGTCCCCGCGGGCAGAGGATCGGTGACGCCCACGTTGGTCCACGGGGAGGCGGTGGTATTCGTCACATTGATCGTATACGTCAGGGTCTGTCCCGGGGAGACGTACCCCGTTCCCGCGCTGGAAGTCTTGGAGATATAGGACGCGCTGCCCTGGCACTCGGCCCCCGAGTCCACCCCGGGGATCTGCGTGCCCAGGACGTTGGTCAAGACGGCGCCCGCCTGACCCGCGGTGGCGCCGTAAGGGTCGTTGGCCGTCGTGGTGATTCCATTGGCTCCGGCGGTCACCGTGGCCGAATCGGCCGCGCCCGAGAGCAGGATGGCACCCCCTCCGCCCCCTCCGCCGGGGCCGTGGCGTTCTCCCGGGTAACTTCCGGGGGCCTGGAGCGGCCACGCGTCGCCGCCCCGCCCCCCATGGGCCGCAACGGTTAGGCCGGTGAGCGCCCCAGGAGTTTGGGCGTACACCAGAATCGTGCCGCCGGCTCCCCCGCCGCCCGCGCCGTCCTGCTGGGAGGTCGGCGCCGAGGCGCCGTGGGCGGTAATGGTCCCGGTCCCCGTGATCGAACCGGTGCGGATCAGGACGATGCCGCCTCCCGCCGCGCCGCTGCCGTCTCCGCCCGAGGAGACGTTGTTGCGCGTACCCGCGCCGCCTCCGCCGCCCAGGACGAGGCGGTCCGCGGCAGGCGCGACGGAAGCCCCGGGATGGCCGCCGATGGCGAGGTTGGAGTTCCACGAGTTGCCTCCCGTTCCCCCGGCTCCGCCGTTGCCTCCGCCTCCTCCGCCCGCGTTCTGGTTATTGGTGTTGGGAGTTCCGTCGTTGGCTCCGCCCCCCGCATTGCCGGGACCGCCGCGATAGAAATCGCCGTTGGGATACCCGTCCAATCCCGCGCCGGAGTTGGAGTTCGGCAGGAGGCGAGCCGTACCGGCGATGCCCTCCCCCTTCATGGCGCCCGTGCCTACGGTCGTGGTCCCGTTGGCCGGCCCCAGAATCCGGTAGTCCGTGTTGAGGACCCCGGTGGTTCCCACGAGCTGTTGCTGGGCCCCGCCCCTAAATCCCATGCCGTCGACGCTGACGGTCCCTCCCAGGGTGAGCGAGCCGCTCACGTCGACGGAAAGGATGCCGCCCACGCTGCCGTTCCAGGGAAGGCAGGTCAGCGTCGAGCTGAAGGTGGCCGAGATGTACTGGGGAACCCGGACGAGCTGGGCGCTCCGGCGGCCACGGCTGGCCGTTGAGGCCGCCACACCGTAGGCGTTGAGCGTGCCGCCGCCGACGCCCGCGCCCAGGACCGGCACCGAGCCGGAGGAGACCGGACCCGCGGCCTTCAGGAATTCGTACTTCCCCGAGTTGTTGACGGCCGTGTAGCCCGATGCGTTCCCGCCCGGGTTTCCGTCCCCGTAAGCGCTGCTGTTGGTGCCGTCGATCTCCGCGTCCTGCATCTGGATCAGAAGGAGCAGGTCCCCCGCGGTGATGGCCGTCGAGGCACCGGAGGAGACCCCGACGGGAACGGAGGTCGCGCCCGCGGACACAGAGGCCGTGACGGGGTAGTAGGTGTTCACGATGCCCGTGAGCGTGCCGCCTGCCCCGTCCTTGCCGGGCGTGGCGCACAGACCGCTCCCCGCAAGCCTGTCACGGTAGAAGGTGGTCTGCGCCTTCCGGCCCTCCTCGTTCTGGACACGGATCTCGACGGGGAATTGGGTTCCACCGTCGGGGACGAGGGCCAACCAGACCATGCCGCCCGTCTCGAGGACTTCGGTTCGGAAGGCCTCCCCCCTGGGCTCTGCGCCGAGGCCGTCCCGGTCCAGCTTCACGAGGACGGGCCGGCCCATGGCGTCCACGGCCTCCAACGAAACCACTCCAGCCGGCCCCCAGTTGGTGACGAGCAGGGAGCCGTCTTGGGGCGTGAGGAGGAGGGGTTCGGAGGGACGGACTTCGAGAAGGCCCTCCGGGCAATCGGTCCGGAACCGGAGCCGGTCCAAGTCGCCCACCGTGAAGACTGGAAAGGGCAAACGTCCCTCGCCGTTGGAAAGCCGGAGCGACGCGAAGGGCTGTTCGCCATCGGGAGAAACCTCGAGGACCGAATCGGCCGCACACCCCGAAGCCGTTACCACCAGAGGAGGCAAGGGCGTTTGGGGCGACAGACCAGCCGCTTTCCCGGAAACCCAGGGGGAGGCGGATCCGTCACCATTCGGTATCACTTCCCACGCGATGCCGGCTCCCCCCGAGGGCGTGGCCGCCCGAAGGCCCGGGCCCGCCACCAGGAACGCCAAGGCGAGAATCCCCGACCCGGCCCAGAACGCCACCCTTCGTGCGGCGGGGGTCGGATGGGGGCCCTTTTTGGAGTTGGAACTGCCCGCCTTGTCTCCGTGTGCCCTGTCTTCGTACGTCATGGCCGACCTCGTCTCGCAATCACGCTGGGCGCCCTTGCCCTGGTCTTTACGATTCCATCGATTGGCTCCCGCCGGACTCCATTCGGGTCCCCTTTTCGCGGGATCACCTCTTCCCCACCAGCAACTCGCGTGCCGTCCCTTTTTCTACACAATCCGCAGCGGGTGGAAGGTTCTTTCTTTGGGTCCCCGACATGGCCTCTCGAGGATCGCGCCGCGCGTAACATCATACATAGCAGTCGCTTACAAAGACTCAGTGCACCCAATCCAGACCTGCGAGCCCCCGAGGAGCCCTGGCTGCGGAGGGGGACTGGCAGGATGGGAGTGATACCTTGCCGAGCCGATATGGCTAGATAAAGTGACACTTCCGCACTCCGCCGCGGGCGGAACCTCCGCCTCGGTCGGAGGGTCCATCGTTTCAGCCTCCCGAACACGACGGTGGCGGCCGGAGCCGTACATGGCGGGCGGAGATCCGGACCCCGTCAGGAAGCCGCTCCCGGCCCGGGGACCGCGTAGATCTTGAGCGCCCTCCATTTGGCCGGTCCCTTTTCGGACCTGGCGTGCCACCCAGGTGCCTGGTCGAAGCGCCCCGGATGAGCAGTCAGAAGGACCTCCCGACCCTCTGGATGGTCCTTACAGGCCGTTGGCTCCCCCCAGATCTTGGAGCCGCCGCGGGACTCGATTCGCTTCAGGATGGGCCCGGGGATTGCGGCCAAGGAGACAAGGGGGTGGGGCCTCACCGAGGAGGCGCTCTCCGACCGCAGGGGTGATCCGGCTCTTCGCCGCCCATCGCGCGCCGAATCAACCCGCCGGCTCCATCATCCGGCCATCCTGGTGAAGGATCTCCCGGACCAGGCTCTCCAGGCTGCCCTCGGCCACCGCCTCGCGAATCCGAGCCATGAGTCCGAGGTAGTAGGTCAGGTTGTGAAGGGTGTTGAGGACGAGTCCCGTTGGATCGTTGGCGCGGTAGAGGTGATTGAGGTAGGCCCGGGAGACCGTTCGGCACCCCCAACAGGAGCACTTCGGGTCGAGGGGTTCCGGGGAACGGGCGAAGGCGGCGTTCTTGATGGAAATCGTGCCCTCAGAGGTGAACAGGCTCCCATTTCGCGCGTTCCGAGTGGGCAGGACGCAGTCGAACAGGTCGTAGCCCCAGGAGGCCGCCTCCACTAAATCCTGGGGGGTACCCACCCCCATGAGGTAGCGGGGGCGGTCCGCGGGAAGAAGACCCGCCGTCAAAGCCGCCACCTCTCGGAAGGTCTCCTTCTTTTCTCCGACGGAGAAGCCGCCGGCGGCGTACCCCGGAAAATCCAGGTCCACGAGCTCTTTCGCCGAACGTTCCCTCAGGCGCGGATACGGGCCTCCCTGGACGATACCGAAGAGAGCGGTCCCGGACCTACGCTGGGCCTCCCGGCAACGCCGGGCCCACCGGGTGGTCCGGTCCACCGCGGCCTCGGTTTCTTCTTCCCCGGCCGTGCCCTTTACCAACACGTCCAAGGCCATGGCCACGTCGACGCCCAGTTCCTCCTGAATCGCCACCGCCCGCTCGGGACTCAGAAAAACGTCGGCGCCGTCCACGGGAGAACGGAAGGCGATCCCCTCCTCGGTGACCTGGCGGAGGGAAGCCAGAGAGAAGACCTGAAAGCCACCCGAATCGGTCAGGACGGGGCCGTCCCATCCCATGAACCGGTGGATCCCGCCCAATTCCTCGATGAGGCGGCTTCCCGGCCGGAGGGCGAGGTGGAAGGTGTTGCACAGGACGATGTCCGCCCCCGCCTCCCGCAGGAGAAAGGGTGGCATCCCCTTCACCGAGGCCCGCGTTCCGACGGGCATGAAGGCGGGGGTCCGGACCCGTCCGTGGGGCGTCTGGAGTTCCCCCAGGCGCCCGGAAGATCCATTGCCCTGTAGGAGGGTGAACGCGGCCATGCCTCCCCCGACGAGAGGATTGAGGGTATCAAGTCCCGGGTCCCGGTGGAATGCCCATGCAAGCGAAATCAAGAAACTTGACAATTACGTGCTCAAGTATTATCTTAAGGCCTGGCTCAGGCTACCGAGCCTGGACACCGTGCGAAGGAGGTATGCGCTCATGGCCAAGATCATCGGAATCGACCTCGGCACCACCAACTCGGTGGTGGCCGTGATGGAAGGCGGGCAACCCGTGGTGATCCCCAACCAGGAAGGAGACCGAACGACCCCTTCCGTTGTGGCCTTCACGGACAAGGGGGAAATCCTGGTGGGAAAGGTGGCCAAGCGCCAGGCCATCACCAATCCCCTCAATACGGTCTTCTCCATCAAGCGGTTCATGGGCCGAAAGTTCTCCGAGGTCCAGCGGGAAATCGAGACCGTCCCCTACCGGGTGGTGGCCGCCGACAACGGCGATGCCTGGGTGGAGGCGAGGGGGAAGAAGTACTCCCCGCCTGAAATTTCGGCCATGGTCCTGCGGAAGCTCAAGGAGGCCGCCGAATCCTATCTCGGGGAGAAGGTGACCCAGGCGGTCATCACGGTCCCCGCCTACTTCAACGACAGCCAGCGCCAGGCCACCAAGGACGCCGGCCGCATCGCGGGCCTCGAGGTGCTCCGGATCATCAACGAGCCCACGGCCGCGGCCCTGGCCTACGGCCTGGATAAAAAGAAGGAAGAGACCATCGCCGTGTACGACTTCGGCGGCGGAACCTTCGACATTTCCGTCCTCGAGGTGGGGGAAGGGGTCATCGAGGTCAAGTCCACCAACGGAGACACCCACCTCGGCGGGGACGACGTGGACAAGGTCCTGATCGACTGGGTGGTGGACGTTTTCCGGAAGGACAACGGCATCGACCTCTCCAAGGATCCCATGGCCCTCCAGCGCCTCAAGGAGGCTTGCGAGCGCGCCAAGTGCGAGCTCTCCCAGACCTTGGAGGCGGAAATCAACCTGCCTTTCATCACGGCCGACGCCTCGGGCCCCAAGCACCTCCAGATCAAACTGACGCGGGCGCAGATGGAAAACCTGGCTTCCGCCATCTTCCAGAGGACCATGGAGCCCTGCAAGGCCGCCCTCTCCGACGCCAAGCTGGGGCCGAGCCAGATCCATGAGGCCGTTCTCGTGGGTGGGTCCACGCGCATTCCCAAAATCCAGCAGATGGTGCAGGACTTTTTCGGGCGCGAACCCCACAAGGGCGTGAATCCCGATGAGGTGGTGGCGGTGGGCGCGGCCATCCAGGCCGGCGTTCTCGGCGGAGATGTCAAGGACATCCTCCTCCTCGACGTCACCCCCCTCACACTGGGCGTGGAGACCCTGGGGGGCGTGGCCACGGCCCTGATCCAGAGGAACACCACCATCCCCGCCAAGCGGAAGGAGACCTTCACCACCGCCGCGGACAACCAGACCGAGGTGGAGATCGTGGTCTTCCAGGGCGAGCGGCCCATGGCCCGCGACAACAAGCTCCTGGGGACTTTCAAGCTGATGGGGATCCCACCGGCCCCGAGGGGCGTACCTCAGATCGAGGTGGCCTTCGACATCGACGCCAACGGCATCCTTCACGTCTCCGCCAAGGACCTGGCCACCGGCAAGGAGCAGAGCATCACCATCACGGCCTCCTCGGGGCTCACCAAGGACGAGATCGACAAGATGGTTCGAGAAGCCGAGTCCCACAAGGCCGAGGACATGGCCCGCAAGGAGGAGATCGAGATCAAGAACCAGGCCGACCAGCTCCTGTACAGCACCGAAAAGCTCCTGCAGGAAAACGCGGGCAAGATTCCCGCCGAGGAGGAGTCCAAGGTCCGGGCGGCCCTGGACGAGCTCCGGAAGGCGAAGGACGCCGGCGGCAAGGAGTCCATCCGGAAGGCCATCGACGGGCTGAACGCCGCCAGTCACAAGATGGCCGAGGTCCTCTACGCCTCGGCCAAGGCCCAGGCGGGACCGGCCGGGCCTGGGGCGGGCGAGACGTCCTCCGCGGGAGGGCCCCAGGGAGGATCCGCCACCGCCGGCAAATCCGGCGAGGTCATCGACGCCGAATTCGAGGATGTGAAATAATTCGAGGTCGTCGGTCGGAGACGAACAGGTCGGGGAGGTGCTGGCATGCCGTCCAAGGGTGATCCCCTTCGGGAGCTCCTGAATCTTCAGAGACGCGTGAATCGGCTCTTCGAGGAGATCATCCAACCGGAAAGAAGCTCCTCGCCTCTTCAGGATTTCACGTGGATCCCCCCCGCCGACGTGTACGAGGATGCCGCCCGTTACGTGGTGGAGGTGGAAATCCCGGGGGTGCCCATCGAGGACATCGAGGTCACGGCCGAGGGGCGGCTCCTCCGGGTGGCGGGAGAGCGCCGCGCCAGCCAGGGCGAGGACCAAGAGTGCGTCCAGAGGATGGAGCGGTACTTCGGGCCCTTCCTGAGGGAGTTCTCCTTTCCCGACGAGATCGATGCCGGAGCCGTGGAGGCCGCCCTGAAGGACGGCCTCCTCACCATCGTCCTCCCCAGGAAGAACACCCGGAAGTCCATCCGCGTGAAGTAGGGAGCGGGCGCCCATGGCCGTGCGAAACCTCTACGACGTCCTGGAAATCCCCAGGGGGGCTTCGGCGGCGGAGGTCCGAAAGGCCTACAAGCGCCTCGCCCGCAAGTACCACCCCGACCTCAACCCCGGGGACTCGGCCGCCGAGGAGCGGTTCAAGGAACTCTCCGAGGCCCACGCCATCCTCTCGGACCCGGAACAGAAGAAGCGGTACGACACCACCGGCACAGTGGGTCCCCGCCCGGGGGGTGGGCCGCGTGTGGATTTCACCGGATTCGACTTCGACGCCGGCCCCACCTCCGGAGGCTTCCAGGACCTTCTGGACGCCTTCCTCCACACGGCCCAAAGCCGCGAAAACCAGGGACCCAGGCCGGGCGAGGATCTGGTGTTCCCTCTTTCCCTGACGCTTCAGGAAGCCTTTACGGGAAAGCGGGCCCGAATCGCCGTGCGCCATACGGTGGCCTGCGGGGGATGCCGAGGCGAAGGGCGCCTTCCCCACAAACGGAGCCGATCCTGTTCTTCCTGCGGAGGTTCGGGCAAGGTCGGCCTCTCCCGGGGTCCCTTCTCCTTCGCCCGGACCTGTCCGGCCTGCGGAGGCTCCGGCAAGGATCCCGGGGAGCCTTGCCGCGCCTGCGGGGGGGCGGGTTCAGCGGAAACCGTGGAAACCGTGGAAGTTTCCATTCCTCCCGGAGTGGACACGGGCTCCCGGGTGCGCGTGAAGGGAAAGGGCCAGGCCGGGCGCTTCGGGGGGCCCCCGGGCGACCTGTACATCGAGACCCACATCCTGGATGACCCGACCTATCGCCGGGAGGGCCCCAACCTCCGCGTGAAGGTGCCCATCACGGTGACCGAAGCGGTCCTGGGAGCCCGGATCGACGTCCCCACGCTCGGGGGAGGCGCCCGCCTCAAGATCCCTCCGGGCACCTCATCCGGCCAGGTGTTCCGCCTGCGGGAGCGGGGCATGCCCTCCCTCCGGGGCGGCACGGCCGGAGATCTCCTGGTGGAAGTCACCATCTGGACGCCCCCGGTGGTGGACGAGCGGAGCAAGGACCTCCTCCGGGAGTTCGCCCGTTTGAACCCCGAGAACCCGCGCCCCTATACTGGGGCGGAGAAGGGGTGACGCCATGGCCCGGAGGCCTCCCAAGACCGACGAAGGGAAGCGCTTCTATATGATTAGCGCCGTGGCGCAGCGATTCGACGTGCACCCGCAGACCCTTCGCCTCTACGAGCGGGACGGCCTTCTCCGGCCCTCCCGGACGGAGGGCAACACCCGCCTCTACTCGGACGAGGACCTGGAACGCCTCGAGATCATCCTGAACCTCACGCGAAACCTCGGCGTGAATCTCGCGGGGGTTGAAATTGTTCTCAACATGCGGGAGAAAATGGGCCGCATGCAGGATGAGATGAACGGCTTTCTGGAGTTCTTTCTGGAGCAGCTCGGGCGAAGGGGCGTG
>JBFMHB010000078.1 GCA_040752915.1 Acidobacteriota bacterium | reverse complement strand
TCAGCCTCATCCTGGAGCACCCCTCCTTTCGGGGGCGGCGCCCCTCCACTTGTTTACTTCCTTTCGGCAAGATTCTTAGGTGAGGCAACGAATCCATTTCGGAAAGAAATTAGCTGAGGCAAGTCGAGCCCTTGACAGAAGGGGTCTCGATTCGTAAAATTAAATGCTGTTCCGCTGGGGAGTAGTTCAACTGGTGGAACGCCTGGCTCTGGACCAGGATGTTGGGGGTTCGAGTCCTCCCTCCCCAGCCAGACATGGCCCGTTCGTTCAGCGGTTAGGACACCGGCCTCTCACGTCGGTAACACGGGTTCGATTCCCGTACGGGCTACCAGCAAACCGAAGGCGGAGGCACGGCCTCCGCCTTTTTCGTGCGACCGCCGAGGGCAGCGCGTGCCCTCGCATCCCTTGTCAGGCGACCCACGGCGGGCGCATCATCAGCCATTGCGTGGCCGGCTCCGCATGTCGTGTCCGCACCTCGGAGAACCGGCCGAAGGAAGGGGATTCGGGATGGCGTATCCGGACGACTCTCGCGACGTGAAGTTCAATCTCTTCGAATGGCTCCCCCTCGATGACCTCCTCGCCCGGGAGCGGTTCGCCGGACAGGAGAGGGCGGACCTGGAAATGGTGCTGGAGGAGGCTCTCAAGGTCTGCCAGGGGGCCGCGGCGCCCGCGGACCTGGAAGGCGACCGGGTGGGCGCGCGCTGGGAGGAAGGGAGCGTTCGCCTTCCCCCCGGGATGAAGAAGGCCTACGCGGCCCTGGCCGAAGGGGGATGGATCGGGGCCACGGCCGGCACGGAGTTCGGAGGGATGGGCCTTCCCGAGGTGGTCGGCACGGGAATCATGGAGTACCTGGTGGGGTCCAACCCCTCCCTGAGCCTCACGGCCATGCTCACGCGCGGGGCCGCCCAGCTCATCGAGAGCTTCGGTACGGAGACCCTGAAGAACCTCTATTGCGAGAAGATGTACCAGGGCACTTGGACGGGCACCATGTGCCTGACGGAGCCCTCGGCGGGGAGCGACCTCGGCGACATCCAGACCAAGGCGATCCGCCGGGAGGATGGAACGTACGCCCTCTCCGGCCAGAAGATCTTCATCACCTCCGGCGACCACGACTACACGCCGAACATCATTCACGCGGTCCTGGCCCGGGTGGAGGGGGCTCCCCGCGGCCCCAAAGGACTGAGCCTCTTCGCGGTGCCGAAGGTGCGCGTGAACCCGGACGGGACTCTGGGAGAAGACAACGACGTCCAGTGCGCCGGAATCGAGGAGAAACTGGGCATCCACGGATCGCCCACCTGCACGCTGGTTTTCGGCGAGCGGGGCGGTTGCGTGGGGCACCTCATCGGGCGGGAGCGCCTCGGGCTCCTTCACATGTTCCAGATGATGAACTCCGCCCGCTACGAAGTGGGGGTTCAGGGCATGGCCATCGGATCGGCCGCCCACCAGGCCGCCCTCGCCTTCGCCCGGGAGAGGCTCCAGGGCCGCCGCCACGACGACAAGGACCCCTCCAGCCCGCAGGTCCCCATCCTCGAGCATCCCGACGTCCGCAGGAACCTCCTGCTCCAAAGCGCCTACGTCCAGGCCATGCGCGCGCTTCTCTCCTACACGGCCTACTGCATGGACGTGGCCCACGCCGGAGAGGGAGAGGAAGGGGAGCGCCACGCGGGCCTCGTGGAGATCCTCACGCCCATCTGCAAGGCCTGGTGCTCGGATTGGGGCTTCCGGGTCACGGAATGGGCCATGCAGACCTTCGGCGGATATGGGTACACGCGGGAGTTCCCCGCCGAACGGTACCTGCGGGACGCCAAGATCGCCTCGATCTACGAGGGCACAAACGGGATCCAGGCCCTGGACCTGGTGGGCCGGAAGTTCCGTATACAGAACGGCCGGTACCTGGCCTTCTTCTTGGATCGGGCCAGGCGGTCTCTCGCCGCGGTGCCCGCTCAAGGGCCCCTTGCCGCCGGAGGCCCGCGGCTTCAGCAGGCCCTCTCCAGCCTCGAAGCGTGCTTGGAGGTCATGAGGGCCGCCGCCGATCCCGGCCTGTTCGGCCTCCTCAACGCCGTGCCGCTACTGGACATCTGCGGACACGTCCTCGCGGGCGGCCTCCTCCTCGAACAGGCTGTCCTGGCTCGAGAACGTCTGGGCTCCCTGGCGCGAGAGCGAGGGGTGGACCTCGAGGACCCGTCGGCCCTCGACGGTCTCCTCGATCAGAGCGAGGAGGCCCGCTTTTACCACAACAAGGTGGAGGCGGCCCTGCACTTCGCCCACCGGGCCCTGCCCATGGCCTCGGCCCAAGCCGAAGGCCTCCTGTGCGGCGACGTGAGCCCCCTCCGGGCACGGCTCTGAGCCGGAGGCCGGAGGATCGGGAAGGGCCTCACCTTGGACGACCGGATGCTGGACACGCTCAATCCCGAACAGAGGCTCGCCGTGACGGAACCCGGCGGAGCCGCCCTGGTCCTCGCCGGGGCGGGGTCCGGAAAGACCCGGGTCATCGCCCACCGCATCGCGCACCTGCTCTCCGCCCGCCACGTCTCGGCCCACTCCGTGTTGGCCGTCACCTTCACAAACAAGGCCGCGGAGGAAATGCGGGCGCGGGTCCTTGATCTCCTCCAAAAGCCCGCGCTGCCCTTCCTGTGGATCGGGACCTTCCACGCCATGTGCGCGCGGCTCTTGCGAGCCGACGTGGAGGCCCTCGGGGGTCCGTACAACCGGAACTTCACCATTCTCGACGCCGACGACTCGGCGGGGCTGGTCCGGCGCCTCCTGAGGGACCGGGGGGTATCGGAGAGAAACATCCAGCCCCGGGCCGTCCTCTCCGCCATCAGCCGGGCCAAGACCGAAGGGCTGAGCGCCGAGGCCTTCGCGGAGAAGGCCAGGGGCCACTTCTTTCTGACCGTGGCCCCCGTGTACCTCGCCTACGAACGCCAGCTCGCCGATTCCAACTCCATGGACTTCGACGACCTGCTCGGGGTGGCCCTGCGCCTTCTGGAGGAGCGCCCCGAAGTCCGCGCCAAGTACCAGCATCAGTTCCAGCATATCCTCGTGGACGAGTACCAGGACACCAACCGGATTCAGTACCGCCTCCTCCGGGTTCTCTCGGAGAAGTGGGGGAACCTCTTCGCCGTGGGCGACGAGGACCAGTCCATCTACCGTTGGAGGGGGGCCGACATCCAGAACATCCTCGACTTTCAGCGGGACTTCCGGGGAGCCAAGGTCATCAAACTGGAACGGAACTACCGCTCCACGCGGGCCATACTCGAGGCGGCCAACCATCTCGTGGCCCACAACACGCGGCGCATCGGGAAGAATCTCTGGACGGAGCGCGGAGACGGCGGGGCGGTGCGGGTCTTCGCCGCGCCCTCGGACCGCGAGGAAGCGGCCTACGTGGCCGACTCCATGCTTTCCCTCAAGGCCCGGTACGCCTGGCGCCAGATGGCCGTGCTCTATCGGACCAACGCCCAGTCGAGAACCTTCGAGGAGGCGTGCCTCAACCGGCGCATCCCCTACCAGGTGGTCGGCGGCCTCAAGTTCTACGAGCGGAAGGAAGTCAAGGACGTCCTCGCCTACCTCCGGGCGGGCCTGAATCCGCAGGACCGCCTGGCCGTGGCGCGCATCCTCAACGTGCCCCCGCGCGGGCTGGGCGCGACCACGGTCGAGAAACTCGCGGCCCTGGCGGAGGAGCGTCGGACGACCCTGGTGGAGGCCATCCGGGCGGCCGCCGAGGAGGGGCTCTTCCCCTCCCGGACCTGCACGGCCCTGCGGGGTTTTCTGGACATCCTTCAGGGCGTGGGCAAGCGGGCCGCGGCCGGCGGACCCGCGGCCGTGACGCAATGGGTACTTGAGGCCACGGGGTACGTGGCGTACCTGGCGGAGCAGGGCGAGTCGGGCCCGGACCCCGAGGCCCGGATCGAAAACGTCCGGGAACTCGTGTCCGCCATGCGGGAATTCGAGAGCCGGGAGGGGGGCGACCTCCGTCTCTTTCTCGAACGACAGGCTCTCGCGAGCGATCAGGATGAGCTGAAGGACGGGCCCGTGGACGCAGTGCGCCTCATGACGCTTCACGCGGCCAAGGGCCTGGAGTTTCCAGTGGTGTTCCTGTCGGGCCTGGAACAGGACCTGTGCCCTCACGCCCTCTCCTCCCAGACCGAGGAGGGACTCGAAGAGGAGCGCCGGCTGTGCTACGTGGGCATGACGAGGGCGATGGACCGGCTCACCCTGACCTGGGCCCGTCAGCGCTACGTTTTCGGCGTGGTACAGGATCGGCTTCCCTCCCCCTTCCTCGGTGAGATCCCTGGGGGTCGCGTGGAGGAGGTCCACGGGGTGGAGCGCGCCCCCATGAGCCTCCTGGAGGCCGCCGCACTCCTGGACGCGGCGGAGGCCCCCAAGCCCGCCCCTCAGAAGGTCCTGCGTGTCGGCGCGCGCATCCACCACAAGAAATACGGCTTCGGCATCGTTCTGGCCCTCGAGGGGAGCGGGGAGAGCCAGAAGGTGACGGTCTCCTTCAACCGCTTCGGGCGGAAGAAACTCTTGGCGTCCCTGGCGGGCCTCGACCTGGTCTGAGGAGCCGACCCGGATCTTGGGGGAAATGCCCCAAGAGGACCGTTCCCGCCCGGGCCGCTCGAAGCGAACCCAACCGCCGTCGCGTGGGGAACCGCGTCCAGGGTCGGTCCGGGACCCCGCCGCCGCGTTCCGCTTTCTCCCTCTGGAACCTTGACACTACGGCCTCTCTCGACTATATTCAGCGCCTTTAGGCCCGCGCCCGCCCGCCCAAGGGAGGATCGTACATGTCGGCTTACCTTCCCGTAGGGATCTTCCTGGCCCTGGCTCTCGCCATCGTGCCCCTCACCATGGTTCTGGGCCGTTTCATCCGCCCTCGGCGATACAACGCCGTCAAGGCGGAGCCCTACGAATGCGGCATTGAAGTGAAGGAGGCCCCGCCGGGCAAGATCTCCGTCCACTTCTACCTGGTGGCCGTGGTCTTTTTGGTCTTCGACGTGGAGACCATCTTCCTCCTGCCCTGGGCCGTGGCCTTTGACAAGCTGGGCCTCTTCGGATTGATCGAAGTTTTCGTCTTTCTCGCCCTGCTCATCGCGGCGTACGTCTACGCGTGGCTGAAGGGGGCGTTGAGGTGGGAAGAATGAGCCGGGACTTGAGCGGAGGCGCCCACCCCGCGTGGGTGGGGCTGGCCAAGCTGGACGTCCTTTTCGACTACTGCCGCCGGAACAGCCTGTGGCCCATGACCTTCGGCCTGGCGTGCTGCGCCATCGAGATGATCAGCGCCATGTGTTCCCGGTACGACATGGCCCGCTTCGGCTCCGAGGTCATGCGGCCCTCGCCCCGCCAGTCCGACGTGATGATCATCGCGGGCACAATCACCCTCAAGATGGCCCCCGTGGTGCGGCGCCTCTACGACCAGATGCCCGACCCCAAGTGGGTCATCGCCATGGGCAGCTGCGCCATCAAAGGGGGCCCCTACGACGACTACGCGGTCCTCCAGGGGGCCGGGTTGATCGTTCCCGTGGACGTGTACGTGAACGGGTGCCCTCCGCGTCCGGAGGCCCTCATCTACGCCCTCATGCGCCTCCAGGAGAAGATCCGCAACCCGAAGGTGGCGCAAGAGCCCACCTTCAAGGGCGTCCTGCGCGACCGCCCGACCAAGGGCTGGATGGCGAAGGGCGAGGAGATCCCCGAGGTCGTGGCCGACTACGAATCCAGAGGCCACGTGGTTCAGTCCGCCCAGATTTTGAAGGATTAGGGGACGCAGATGACTGACGAGATCAAGGCGCCCGGACCGCCGGAGCCCCCGCCGCAGGAGGCGGGTGGAGACGCCGCGCCGGTCGAGAAGCCCGCGGCGGCCAAGCCTGCGGCCCCCAAGGCGCCCGCCGCTCCCAAGAAGTGGGAGCCCACGGGGGAGGTGGTCCTGAACGCTCCGGCCCAGGCACTCGCCGAAAGGTTCGGGGAATCTGTCCGGGGCGTCAAGAGCCCCTGCGGAGAGGCCGGGGTCCTCGTGGACAAGGCCCGCCTCGTGGAGATCCTCACCTTCCTGAGGGACGACCCCGGGTGCGCCATGAACTACCTGAGCGACCTGACGGGCGCCCACTACCCCATCAACGACAAGAAATTCGAGGTGGTCTACCACCTGTATTCCCTGGAAAAGGGCCACTCCCTCCGCGTGAAGGTTCAGCTCGAGGACGGAGAGCCCTGTCCCACCGCCACCGGCGTGTGGCCCGGAGCGGACTGGATGGAACGGGAGGCCCACGACATGCTGGGGATCGTCTTCGAGGGCCACCCCAACCTCAAGGTCATCCTCCTTCCGGACGACTTCGAAGGTCACCCCCTGAGGAAGGAGTTCCCCCTCGGCGGCGCCCAGGAGGAGATGATCCGCTCGAACCGGTACGGGAAGCCCGTCTACCTCCCCGACGACGTGGAGGAGGCCCGGAAAATCGTCGAGGAGCAGCGCCATGGCCGGTGACGTGATGGGCCCTTCAGGCTCCCCGCTGCAGGACGTCCTGGAAACCCACGAAGTGGAGCTGAACCTCGGGCCGCAGCATCCGGCCACCCACGGCGTCTACCGGGCCCTGGTCCGGCTGGACGGAGAGCGGGTGGTGGGGATGGAGTCCATCATCGGCTACCTCCACCGCGGCATCGAGAAGTGGTGCGAGTACCGGACCTGGACGCAGGCCACGCCCGTCTTCGACCGGCTCGACTACGTGGCGGCGGTCCTGAACTGCCACGGGTACGTGGGGGCCGTGGAGAAGCTCCTCAACCTGGAGGTCCCCAAGAAGGCCCAGTACATCCGGGTCGTCCTCGACGAACTCCAGCGGATCGCGAACCATCTCCTGTGGCTCGGCACCCACGCCCTGGATGTGGGCGCCCAGTCCATGCTCTTTTACGGAATCCGGGAGCGGGAGGCCATCCTGGACCTCTTCGAAGCGATGCTGGGCCAGCGCCTCCTGCCCAACGCCTACCCCATCGGGGGCGTGCGCTTCGACTTCCCGAAGGGCTGGGAGGCGGTCTGCCGCCGGTTCCTCGAGGAGATGCCCAAGAAGGTCGACGACTACGAGACCCTGCTCACGGGGAACCGGATCTGGGTCCAGCGCACCAAGGGGGTCGGGGTGATCTCGGCGGACCAGGCCATCGCCCTTTCCCTGTCGGGTCCCACCCTCCGGGGCTCCGGGGTGAACTTCGACGTGCGCAAGGCCTTGCCCTATTCGAGCTACCAGGACTTCGACTTCGAGGTGCCCCTGGGCCAGAACGGGGACGTCTTCGACCGGTACCTCTGCCGCGTCCGGGAGATGCGCCAGAGCCTCCGCATCATCCGTCAGGCGCTGGACGGCATGCCCGAGGGGGACCTCAAGGGCAAGGTGGGCCGCATCATCCGGCCGCCCGCGGGAGAGGCCTACTTCACGGTGGAGGCGGCCAAGGGCCAGCTCGGCTACTACATCGTGAGCGAAGGGGCCGAGAAGCCCTGGAGGGTCCACGTTCGGGCCCCCTCCTTCATCAACCTTCAGGGAATCGAGACCATGTGCCGCGGCGCGCTCATCGCCGACGTGGTGGCCATCATCGGCTCCCTCGACATCGTTCTCGGCGAAGTGGACAGGTAAGGATGGAAACCATGAGCCCACGAGGCCGCGAACCCGTGAACGATGAGCCGACGAGAGGTTTGCCGTTTTTCGCGATCTCTCCTGGGATCATGGGCTCACGGACTCCCGGGCTCGTATCGGCGGAGACCGGGGCCTCCGACAAGGGAAACCGAAGATGAATGAGAATTGGCTCCTCGCGCAGATCGGAATGCCCCTGCTCAAGATCCTCATTCTCCTGGTGCCCGTCTTCACGGTGGTGGCCTACATGGTCTGGTTCGAGCGCCGGGTCCTGGGCTTCTTCCAGTCCCGCCTCGGTCCGAACCGGGTGGGCCCCCTGGGACTCCTCCAACCGGTGGCCGACGGCCTCAAGCTCCTCCTGAAGGAGGACATCGTCCCCGCCAACGCGAGGCCCTTCCTGTTCAAGATGGCCCCGGTCTTCTCCTTCTTCCCGGCGCTGGTGGGCTTCGCGGTGGTCTCCTGGGCCCTGCCCTGGGTCTCCCCCGCGGGAAATCGTCACGGGTTTGTCATCGCCGACGTGAACCTCGGGATCCTCCTCATCCTTTCCCTTTCCTCCCTCGGGATTTTCGGGATCATCCTGGGCGGGTGGTCCTCGGGATCCAAGTACCCCCTCTTCGGGAGCCTGAGGTCCGCCAGCCAGATGCTGGCCTACGAAGTGCCCCTGACCCTCTCGGTCATTTCCGTGGTGCTCCTGGCGGGCTCCTTCCGCCTGAGCGACATCGTGGCCGCCCAGCAGGCCCTGGGATGGTATTTCCTGTTCCCGGGGCTCGTGGCTTTCGGCGTCTACATCGTGGCGGCGGTGGCCGAAACCAACCGAACGCCCTTCGACCTGCCCGAAGGCGAGAGCGAGATCATCGGGTTTCACACCGAGTACTCGGGCATGCGATTCGCCTTCTATTTCGTGGCGGAGTACGCCAACGTGGTCCTCACGAGCGTGGTGGCCGCGGCGCTCTTCCTGGGCGGGTACGACATCCCCTTCGTCAAGGACGCCGCGCTCTACGCGACGCACCCGAGGCTCGTGAGCGCGCTGGGCGTCTGTTCCTTCGCCGCGAAGGGGGCCCTCTTCGCCTACTTCTTCGTGTGGATCCGCGCCACGTGGCCCCGATACCGCTACGACCAGCTTCTGAGGATCGGCTGGCTGGTCCTCTTTCCCATCGCCATGGCCAACCTGGTCCTCGTGGCCCTGTTCAAGCTTTGGCTCCTGAGGTGACCGAATGAGCGCCGCCCTCCAGTTCTTGAAGATGGTGACCTTTTGGGAGCTCTTGAAGGGTATGAGGGTCACCCACAAGTACATGGTGAAGCCGAAGGTCACCGAGCTTTACCCCGACGTCCGCCCGGTTCTCCCGTACCGCACCAAGGGACGGCTCCACGTGGAGATCGAGACCTGCATTTCCTGCCGGATGTGCGAAAAGGCCTGTCCGGAGGGGTGCATCAAGGTTTTTCCTCCCCCCAAGGAGGTCTTCAAGACGGACAAGCGTCCGGCGGAGTTTTACCTGAACCAGGAGCACTGCCTCCATTGCGGGCTCTGCGTGGATCCCTGCCCGACGGGCTCCATCCACCATTCCCAGGAGTTTGAGCTGGTTGTGTTCGACCACAGGGAGTTGCTCTTTGACCGGGAGAGGCTCCCCTACGACCTGGATCAGACCCGCTACAGGTGGAACTGGATCGAGAACGTGCCGGTGAAGAAGTGATGAGTCTCCGGGCAGGAGCGAAGGGCGCCGGCGAAGGAAGGGGTCCTGGGGTTTCTTGAGGCGAATTCTCCGCGGCCCGTGGGTCACCGCGGTGGGAAGAACATTCGGGAGGAGAGGGGATGACGGTCTTCATGATCCTGCTCGCGGCGGTCATCGTGGCGTGTGCGCTCGGGGTGGTCTTCGCGCGCAGTCCCATCACGGCCGCCGTTTCGCTCCTGGTGGGCTTTCTCGGCCTGGCGGTCCTGTACCTCGCCCTCCGAGCCGAGTTCGTGGCGGCCGTACAGGTCCTCGTGTACGCCGGCGGCATCATGGTCCTGTACCTCTTCGGCATCATGCTGGTGGACAACCAGGTGCTCCGGTTGACGCGCCAGGTCCACTTCCAGGCCTGGCCGGCCTTCGTGCTCGTCTTGGCGCTCTTCCTCTGGATGGGGCACCGCCTCTACCACAGCGAGTACGCCGCTTCCCCTGGAGGGCGCCCCGCCGTCGCGGCGACCGCCGACGCGGAGGCGTCCCCACAACCCGCTCCGGCGGCGGACAACACGCGCAGGGTCGCCAAGGTCCTCTACGGCGATTTCCTCTATCCCTTCGAGGCGGCCTCCATCCTCCTCCTCGTGGCGGTGGTCGGCGGCGTCTTCCTGGCCAAGAAGGAGGTCTGACGTGTCCATCCCGGCGCTGGTCCTGGTGGGTTTTCTCCTCTTCTGTCTCGGCATCTTCGGCGTCCTCGCGAGACGGAATTTCATCGTCGTCCTCCTGTCCATCGAATTGATCTTCGCCGGGGCCGGCCTCAACTTCGTGGCCTTTTCGAACCTCTGGCAGAACCTGACGGGACAGGTGTTCACGGTCTTCCTCATCGCCGTGGCCGCCGGGGAAGCGGCCGTGGGCCTCGGGCTCCTCATCGCCCTGTACCGGGTGAAGCACACCGCCAACGTGGACGAAGCCAGGGAGTTGAAGGGATGAATTTCGGATCTGGAACTTCGAATTTCGAAGGCGCCTGTCCCCACGCTCTCGCCGGCTCTCTGGGGAGAGGCTTTCGGGCGGGAGGTGGCGCATGACCTCCGTGCAACTTCTCTGGTTGATTCCCGTGCTGCCGGCGCTGGGTGCGCTGGTGAACGGCGCCTTCGGGTGGAAGTGGGAGCAGGGGAACCGGAAGGTGATCTCGGCGGTGGCGCTGGTGGCGACGGGGCTGTCGTTGGCGCTGGCGCTGTGGAACATCGCGGTGCTGGTGGGGATGGACTGGACGGCGCTGCCTTCGCTGCCGTCGAACGTGACGGCGGACGCGGCGCACCACCGGTTGAGCCTGCACCTGTGCGAGTGGATTCCG
>JBFMHB010000077.1:2400-10705 GCA_040752915.1 Acidobacteriota bacterium | reverse complement strand
ACGCCGGCCGGCGACAGCCCCACGCGCTTCTCTTCGCAATTCGGCTGGAGGCCGCACTCCTTGGGTACTCCGAACCTCATGGTCCACCCCTTTCCGACGGGAGTCTGAACCCGGTCCCTCCGATACGCCCCGGCGCAGGGCTTCATCGGCTCACCCCGCCCGGACTTCGGGACCGATCCTCGCGTTCCACCCTGAAAAGTATAGCATAATCCTTCGTAGGGCCATTCGCGCGCCGGCGGCCTCCACGGCCATGCGCCATTTTACGCAGGGCGGAGTACAATGCGGAACGGCCCACGGGGAGGGCGCGCCATGGCCACCTGGCCCGGGCACACGAGAAACACGATCTTCCTGGGCGGGGTGGAGGCCTTTTGGGGCCTGGGGATGAACCTCGTCTCCCTGGGCGCCGTGATCCCGGTCTTCCTGGAAGGCCTCGGAGCCAGCAATGCCGCCATCGCACTCCTCCCCGCCCTGAGCGCGCTTGGGGTGGGGCTTCCCCAGGCCTTTTCGGGGACCCTCACCCGCCGGGGCGGATCGCTCCGGGCCCGAGTGCTCTGGCTCCACGTGGCGGCCCCCCTCCCCCTCGCCCTGGTGGCCGCGGGCCTCTGGTCCGGGGGCGTCTCACCGGTCTGGCTCGTGCTCGGCGGGTGGGGCGCCTTTTACGCCCTCGTGGGAACCGTCTTTCCCCTCTGGCTCGACTTTATGGCCGGAATCCTCGACCCGGAGCGGCGGGGGCGCGCTTTCGGGTTCATCTTCTTCACGCAGACTCTGGCCGGGGCCGCCGGGGTGACGGCGGCGGGATACCTGCTTGGCCACAGCACGGCGCCCCAAGTCTACGCCGCGCTCTTTCTCTCCGCGGCCCTGCTCATGGCGGGCGGCTCCTTCCTTTTCCTCGGGACGGCCGGCGGGGCTCCGGACGAGCCGGTCAGGCCGGGAGGGGTGGACCAACACCTTCGGGCCATGTGGGGCGCCCTTCGGCGGAGCCGGTGGATGCTCCCGTACCTCTGCGGCCGCTGGGTCGTGCGAGGGGCGTACCCCTTGATTCTCCACTTCTACGCGGTGTTCGCCGTGGCGGAGCGGGGCATGTCGCCCTCGGCGGCGGCGATCCTCGGAACGGCGGCCCTCCTGGGCCAGGCCTTCGCGGGAATCGGCGCCGGGTGGCTCGGGGACCGATTCGGCCACAAGGCCGCCGTCCTCATCGGGCAGGGAGGCCTCGCCTCCGCCGCCCTTCTCCTCGTCACGCCCGTGCCGGATGCGGCAATCTACCTCGCGGCCGTCCTGACGGGGGCGTTCCTGGCCACCGAATACACGAGCCAGACCAACTGGGTCATCGACCTGGCGGGGCCCCACGAGCGGCGCAACGCCCTGGGCCTCGTGGGGTTTCTGCTCACCCCGTCGGCTGTCCTGGCTCCGCTGGCGGGGGGATGGATCATGGACTCGGTGGGATTCAGGCCGGTGTTCGGGGCGGTCGGCCTTCTCGTCCTGGGCGCCATGGCCTGGGAGATCCGCCTCGTCCCCACGGGCCGGGAAAGAATCTGATCCGTACCGCCCGAACGGGTGGGAAGGATTGGTGCCGAGGCTCCGAAATTCAGGCGAATCCCAGGGCCATCTTGGCTTCCAGGCTCATCATCTCGGGGGTCCAGGGGGGAGACCAGACGAGGTGCACGCGCGCCCGCTCCACGCCCGGAACCTTCAGGAGCGCGTTGTTCGCCTCGAGCAGGAGCTGATCGGCCACGGGGCAGCCCGGCGAGGTCATGGTCATGTCCATCTCCACCTCGCCGCCCTTGCACACGAGACGGTAGATGAGGCCCAGGCTCACCACGTCCAGCCCGAGCTCGGGGTCCACCACCTGCTCGAGGGCCGCGTAGCAGGCCCGCTCTTCTTCCCCCATCGCGTCCTCGTGAGAACCGTCCATCATCCAATCACCTCCCCTGTCTGGAACACCTCCGCCCCCCCGCCATTCCCGGCCCGGACAAGGCGCTCCGTATGGTACCATGCCACCCGGAGGTGCCCTTGTCCAGCCTCTTCTCCGTGGTGATCGTGGGCCGCCCGAACGTCGGAAAATCGACGCTCTTCAACCGCCTTCTCGGACGCCGGAAGGCGCTCGTCCACGACCAGCCGGGGGTCACCCGGGACCTCAACATCGCTCTCCTGGAGCGGGACGGCCTGACGGTCCAGATCGTGGACACCGGAGGCATCTACGGGGAACGCGAGGACGCGCTGCTCTCCCTGGTGGAGGAGCAGGTCCATGTCGCCATGGAGGGTGGCGACCTCGTTCTCCTTCTCGTGGACGGGAAGGAGGGGCTCAACCCGGTGGATGAGGAACTGGCCCGCCGGCTGATCAAGTCGGGAAAGCCGGCGGCCCTCGTCGTCAACAAGGTGGACGTGGAGGGCCACGCCCCCCGGTCGGCGGAGTTCTACTCCCTCGGACTTTCTCCCGTCTTCTCCGTGTCCGCCGAGCACGGGACCGGCGCGGAGGAACTTTGGGACTTCGTGGGGTCGAAGGCCCGGGAGCGGGGTCTGGCGCCGGCCGAGCCCCCTTCGGCGGAGGGCTCCATCCGGGTGGCCATCGTGGGCCGGCCCAACGTGGGGAAGTCCTCCCTGCTCAACCGCCTCCTGGGCCAGTACCGTTCCCTGGTCTCCGAGATTCCGGGGACCACCCGGGACCCCGTGGACGCCCCCCTCTCTGCGGGCGGACGGGACTTCGTCCTCCTGGACACGGCGGGCATACGCCGGAAGAGCAAGACGGAGAAGGGCGCGGAGATTCTCTCCGTAATCCTCGCCCGGCGAAGCCTGGAGACGTGCCACGTGGCGCTCCTCGTCCTCGACGCCTCCCAGCCTCCCTCCCACCAGGATGCCCACATCGCCGGGCTCATCGAACGATCGAGACGCGCCGCCGTGGTCGTCCTCAACAAGTGGGACCTCCTCGGGGGTGAGGAGAGGGCCAAGGCTGCCGAGGAGGCCGTCCGGGAGAGGCTCCACTTCATGCCGTACCTTCCCCTCGTGCGGGCGTCGGCGAAGACGGGTCGGCACGTGGACCGGGTCCTCCCCATGACCTCCAAGGTCTACGACCGCTTCCGAATCAAGATCCCGACGTCGGTCCTCAACAAGACGCTGGCGGATCTGGTGGCCAGGGTCTCCCCCCCGTCCATCCAGGGCAAGGAACTGAAGATCCGATACGCGACGCAGACCGGAGAGGCCCCCCCCATCCTCACCCTTTTCACGAATTCCAAGCTCCCGCCCCCCGAACCCTACGCGCGCTACCTCAAGAACGGGCTGAGGGAGTCCTTCGACCTCGAAGGGTCACCGCTCATCATCAAGTTCCGCGCGGAATAGCCGGACGGCCTTCGGGTCGGGGCAGGCTTGCAGGAGTTCGGCGGCCGTGCGCCCCAGCTTCGGGTGCCTCCACATGGGGGCGATCTCCGCCAGCGGCGCCAGGGCGCTCCGGCGTCGGGACAGGGCCGGGTGCGGGAGGACGAGCCTCGGCGTGCATACGAGGAGGCTGCCCCACGCCAGCAGGTCCACGTCCACGGTCCTCGGGCCTTTCGGAGTCCGCCGGTGCCTGCCGAGGGCCCTCTCCGCCCACAGGGCGAGGGAAAGGACGGCCAGGGGTCCCGCTTCGCATTCGGCTTTCAGCACCCGATTGAGGTACCAGGGCTGGGCGCCGACTCCCGAGGGCTCCGTTTCGTAGACGCGCGACCTATCGGTCACGCGGACCCTCCCCGAGCGCTCGAGGAGGCGGGCGGCGGCTTCGATGTACGCCAGACGGTCTCCCAGGTTGCTCCCGAGGAGCAGGTAGGCGTCCGGCGGGGAGCAGGGTCCGGTAAACACGGTCAGAGGGAAAGGAGGAGGCCGTCGTAGGCGGTCGTGGCCTCGGGGAAGCGCTTCTGGGCCAGGCGCTCCTTCCTCTGCAGAACGGTATCGGAATGGAAGGGGTCGTTGTGGTACAGAACGAGCTGGCCCACCTTGGCCTTCTTGGCCACGCGGACGCAGTCCCGCCACGTGGAATGGCCCCACCCCTTCCGGTCGGAAGCCTCCTCGACGGAGTTGTTGGAGTCCATCACGAGCAGGTCGGCCCCGGCCGCCCTTTCCTGGAGCTGGGCGTCCAACCGCCCGCCGTCGGGCTCGGTGTCCGTGGCGTAGACGATTTTCCGCCCCCGGACCTCGACCACGAAGCCGAAGCACCGTTGCGGGTGGTGCACCTCGAAGGGTTCCACGCGCGCGTCCTCGACTTCCATCACGCCGCCGATCTGGACGTACTCGATGCGCGCCGCCAACGCTTCGAGGGGGATGGGAGAAAAGGGGGCCAGGAGCTGGCCCGTGAATACCTTCTCCACGCCGCCCCTGCCGTAGATCACCATCCGGGTCCTCCGGTCGTAGGCGGGCTTGAAGAAGGGCAGGCCGTGGATGTGGTCCCAGTGGAAGTGGGACAGGAACAGGTGAAGGGGGCCGGACTCCAGAAGGTCCGTCTTGTGGAGCTGGTTCCCGAGGGCGATGATGCCGGTGCCCGCGTCGAAGACGATCCTCTCCCGGTGTCCCCAGCGGACTTCCATGCAGGAGGTGTTCGTTCCGAAGCGGACCTTGTCCCCCGAGAAACAGGGAACACTTCCCCGGGTCCCCCAGAAATGGACCGACACCGAATCCTTCATGGGGGAAGGTTCGCACAGGAAATCGGGAAAGGCAAGGGCGTCAACTCACCTTCCGGACGGCGGCCTCCAGGGCGTCTTCGAAGATCTCGAGGAAGGCCTGGGCCTGGGTCCTGTCGATCACCAGGGGCGGGCAGATCCTCAGGGTGTTCGGCCCGCACCCCAGGATCAGGAGGCCCCGGAGAAAGCTCTGGGTCTCCATCTCGTCCCGCAGTTCGGGAAAGCGCTCCTTGGATTCGCGGTCCTTCACGAGTTCGACGCCGATCATCAGCCCCTTGCCGCGCACGTCCCCGATGACCCCGAACTTGCCCATCAAGCCCTTCAGGCCCTCCATCAGGAAGCGGCCCTGTTCCTCCGCGTTGGCCATGAGGGACTCTTCGAGGAGTTCGATGGTGGCCCGGGCGGCGGCGCACGCCACGGGGTTGCCGCCGAAGGTGGAGGCGTGGCTGCCGGGGGGCCAGTTCATGATGCGGTCCGAGGCCACGCACGCCGATAGGGGCAGGCCCGACGCGATGCCCTTGGCCAGGCAGGTGATGTCGCCGTGGACCCCGAAGTGCTCGATGGCGAGGAACCTCCCCGTGCGGCCCATCCCGGCCTGGACCTCGTCGTCCACCAGGAGGATCCCGTACTTGTCGCAGATGGAGCGCAGGCCCTGGAGGAATTCCGGGGGCGGGACCACGTAGCCGCCCTCACCCTGGATGGACTCCACGAAGAGGGCCGCGACCTCCTGCGGCGGGCAGATGGTCCGGAACACCGTGTCCTCGATGAAGGAGACGCACTCGAACCGGCACTTCCCGTACGTCTGGCCGTAGGGGCAGCGATAGCAGTAGCCGTAGGGGACGTGGGTGACGCCGCCCATGAGCGGGAAGAACTTGTCCTTTTGGGTGGCCTTGCTGGCCGTGAGGCTCAGGGCTCCGGTGGTCCGGCCGTGGAAGGCCCCGAAAAAGGCGATGAAGCGCTTGCGCTCGGTGTGGTACTTGGCGAGCTTGATGGCGCACTCGATGGCCTCGGCGCCCGAGTTTCCGAAGAAGACGCGATTGGTGTCCGCCCCCGGAACGTGTTTGGAGACGAGTTCGGCGGCCTCCACCTGAGGTGTGTAATAGAAATCGGTGCCGCTGATGTGCATGAGCCGGCCGGCCTGTTCCCGGACGGCGGCGACGACCTTCGGGTGACAGTGTCCGGTGGCCACGACGGCGATCCCCGCCGCGAAGTCGAGGAAATGGTTGCCGTCGGGATCGCGAACGACGGCCCCGTGGGCCTCCTCGGCCACGAGGGGGTAGCCGCGCGTGTAGGATGTGGATACGTACCGGTCGTCCCGAGCGATGATCTCCTTCGCTTTGGGGCCGGGCAGCTCGGTCTTCAGACCGGGCAGACGGGGGAAGTCGCTCATGGGTGTCCTCGCTTTCCATGGTTCAACGCCAGCCGGATCGCGGCGGCGGGAGAAGGTGAAGGGCCTTAAACGGAGCCCGCGATGTCCTTTCTGAAGTGCATTCCCTGGAATTCGATCCGGGCCGCGGCGGCGTAGGCGCGCTCCCGGGCGGCGGCCACGGTGGCGCCGAGGGCCGTCACGTTCAGGACCCGGCCTCCCGAGGTGAGAAGCCGTCCGTCCTCGCGTCGGGTCCCGGCGTGAAACACCGTGACGCCCTCCATCGCTTCCGCTTCCTCGATCCCGCGGATGGGGCGCCCCTTGGGGTAGGACCCCGGGTAGCCCTCGGAGCAAAGAACAACGGTGACGGCCGCCTCGGGTCTCCAGACGAGCGGCACCCGGCTCAGGGTGCCCGTGGCGCAAGCCCAGAGGACCTCCGCGAAGTCCGTGTCGAGCCGGGGCAGGATCACCTGGGTCTCCGGATCGCCGAGGCGGCAGTTGAATTCGAGGACCATGGGGCCGGACGGGGTCAGCATGAGGCCCGCGTAGAGCACGCCCCGGAATGGCGTACCCTCGCGGCGCATGGCCTCCAGCGCGGGCGCGACGACCTCCCGCACGGACCGGTCCAACAGGCCCTTGTCCATCGACCCCGCCGGACAGAAGGCGCCCATCCCGCCCGTGTTGGGCCCCGTGTCGCCGTCGCCCACCCGCTTGAAATCCCGCGCCGGCGGCATGAGCGCGAAGTCCGCTCCGTCCGAAAAGACCATGAGCGAGGCCTCCTCGCCCGATAGGTGCTCCTCCACCAACATCCGGTCTCCCGCGGCACCGAAGGCCTTCCGGACCAGGATCTCCTCGGACCCCGCCAGGGCCTCCTCGCGGCTCGCGCAGATGAGGACCCCCTTGCCGGCCGCGAGTCCGTCGGCTTTGAGGACCAACGGGAAGGGACCGGAGTAGGATTCCAGGTACTCCCGGGCCGCCTCGCCGTCCCCGAAGACACGGAAGTCCCCCGTCGGGATCCGGTTGCGGACGCAAAATTCCTTCGCGAACACCTTGGAGGACTCCAGGCGCGCCGCCTCGGCGGAGGGCCCGAAGCAGGCGATCCCCTCCCGTGCGAGTGCGTCGGCGAGACCCAAGGCCAGGGGGACCTCGGGGCCCACCGCCACGAGGTCCACGCGTTCCTTCGCGGCGAGGGTCACGAGGCCCGCCACGTCCTCCGCGGACACGCCGGCCGTGGGGATCTTTCCTTCCGCCCCGCCGTTCCCCGGCGCCCAGACCAGATGCTCCACGCGAGGCGACCGGGACAGGGCCCAGGCCATCGCGTGCTCCCTGCCTCCGCCTCCCACGAGAAGGACCCGCATCTAAACCCCCATTAAGGCTTCATTCTAAAGGGGAAACCGGTATCGGGTCAAGGCGATTTCGGCCGCGGCCAGCGCAGTGGGGCACAAGACCGAAGGGGTGGGAAACGGTCACCCTCCGGAGGAGGCCACCCGGTTTCTGCCGCGGTCTTTCGCCTGGTAGAGGGCCTCGTCGGCGCCCTTCAGGAGGGTCAGGAGGGAGCCGAAGGGCCGTGGAAACGACGCCACGCCCACGCTGACCGTGACGGGGGCTGGAAGGACCGAGGCGCCTCCCCAGGGCAGGCTCTCCACCGAGCGGCGGATGCGCTCGGCCACCGCCACGGCCTCTCCCGGCGGACAGCCCGGCAGGATGGCCGCAAACTCCTCACCCCCGTACCGGCACAGGAGGTCGATGTCCCTCAACTCCGCCAGCATGCGGTGGGCGGTCTCCTTGAGCACGAGGTCCCCGGCGGGGTGGCCGTACGTATCGTTGATCTTTTTGAAGTGGTCGAGGTCCACCATGAGCAGGGAAAGGGGTTTGCCCTCTCTTTGGGACCGGCTCAGCTCCTTGGGGAGTTCGGCGTCAAAGTGGCGGCGGTTGTACAGACCGGTGAGGCCGTCCAGGGTGGCGAACCTCTCGTGGTGCTTCTGGAGGAGGGCCAGGTGGAGAAGGGCCGCCACCTGCTCGATGAAGCGTCCGGCGGCCCGCCTCCCCACCTCCGGAAAGGGCGCCGTCTCCCGCCCGACGACGCCGATGATTCCGAACTGCTCGTCGCCGGAGGAGAGGGGGTGGAGATAGGCCACCGCGCCCGGGGGGAAAGGTTCTCCGCGGAAAAGGACGGGCATGGCCGTGTCGCGGCTCGCGGCCCCCTCCAGGTACAGCGGTTCCCCGCCTTTCATGAGGACCCAGTAGGCCCACGTCTGGCGGTCCATGTACCGGAAGGTCTCCGGGACCTGGAACT
>JBFMHB010000077.1:0-2300 GCA_040752915.1 Acidobacteriota bacterium | reverse complement strand
AGGACGGGCATGGCCGTGTCGCGGCTCGCGGCCCCCTCCAGGTACAGCGGTTCCCCGCCTTTCATGAGGACCCAGTAGGCCCACGTCTGGCGGTCCATGTACCGGAAGGTCTCCGGGACCTGGAACTTCTTGGTCTCGATGTAGGCGTACTGAAAGCGGGGGCTTCGGATGACGGTGAAGGCGTAGAGGGCGGGGAGCAGGTCGAAGAGGTGGTCGAGGACACACCCGGCCATGGCGTCGGGCTCTTTCTGTCGAACGATCTGCTCGAGGCCCCGCGCCAGGCGCTCACCCTCGTCGCTCCTCGAGGACAGGGCGTGAAAGTGGGCCGCGAAGCCCTCCCAGGCGTCGTAAATCCGTGCCGCGCGGACGAGGATCGCCATCTCTTCGGGCAGGTAGGATTGCCCGGCCGCCCGGTGGAGGGCGAGAAGGGCCCTGGCCTTCCCCCGGTGGATCACGGGAGCCAGCGCCCAGGACAAGGGGTCGGCGCGGCCGGGAAGGTAACCGACCACCTGGGGATGGACCGAATCGGCCGTGACCTCCTTCTCTCCGTCCAGAGCGAGAACGGCCAGTCCTTCCCTCCTCGCCACGCCCGCCGACGCCTTCAGCCCCGGGTTCGTCGCCGAGACCCTCCAGCCTTCCCGTTCGGGCACCAGACACACGGCCCCATCGGACCCCGTGGCCTGCCGCAAGAGGCCCAGGAACTGGCACGAGAGCGCCCCCCAGTCCGGCGGTCGGTGTCCATCCACGAGGGCGCCGTCGGGTGGGAGCGCGGGAGAGGCGGTCTGCCGTGGGCGCCTATGGCGGAACGCGAGGGCGCCCGCCGCGAATCCCACAAGGAGCCCCGCCGCCGCCGTCGCGGCGATCAGCGCCGGATCCATGTCCAGAGACCCCACGACGAGACGCCGAGGACGGCTCCCGCCCCATCGCGGACCCAGTCCATCGGATCGGGCATGCGGCCGGGCACGAAGGCCTGGTGGAACTCGTCGAGGCCGCCGAGAAGGAGGGCGAGGACCAGGGCCCCTGCCAAGACGCCCGGGGCCGCCCTCCCGTCCCCACCACCTTGCAGGGCCCGGGCCAGCAGGAACCCGAGCACGGCGTACTCGGGAACGTGGAGGAAGTTGGTCTCCAGACCGGCGGGAAGGGGCGGGTGGGTCATGTGCGAGAGGAGCGTGATCAGGAGGACGTAGAGGAGGGGGGGCAGCCAGAACTTGGCGAAGTGCCGGAAAGTCACGGCCCCGTCCAGAACATGAGGTAGGCGAAGGCCAGCGAACCCAGGACCATCCAGGCGAGAGTCTTGGCCACCGAGAGCAGAAAGCCCCGACGGTCCCTGTGGTTGAGCGTGGCGAAAAAGAGGGCCGTGAGCGCCGAGAAGGCGAGCAGGGAGAAGAAATGGTCCCTCAGCATCACTCCTTCCTCCCCACGGCGATGTCGAAGGCGTCCATGATGAGGAGCATGTTCATCAGACCCGCCGCCACGAGGAAGGTGCTGCCGTATCCGAACATCACGTCGGTGACGGCCTCGGGCCGCAGGGCCCCCCAACCTGCCAGCCGGCCGCCGAAGTACAGGAGACCCAGGCCGGCCTGGGCCACGCCTCCCAGCCGATACAGCCAGTTGGGGGCGTCGAAGGGGAAGAGGGCGCCGCTGAGGTGCAGCCCGATGGCGTAGGTCGCCCCCACGATCGCGAAGAAGGCCGCGGCCCGCCCCTTCCGGCCCAGGCAAAGGTGCGAAAGGCCCGGGATGAGCAGGGTCGGAAGGGCGCAGGCGTAGGCCTTCCAGCGCGGGAAGCTGGGGCGCATCCTACTCTTCTTTGATCACGTGGAGGCGGACCTTTGGGGCCACCTCGTGGTGGAGTCGCACGGGGATCTCGTACTCGCCCAGCTTCTTGATGGGCTCGTGGAGAAGGATTTTCCGCTTGTCCACGGTGAACCCCTTCTCGCGGAGGAGGTCCGCCACGTCGGTGGGTGTCACCGACCCGTAGAGCACGTCCTGGTCGCCCGCGCGCTTGAGCACGGTGAGTTCCACGGCCTGCATCTTCTCCGCCAGGGCCACCGCCTCCTCCTTCTCCTTGAGCTGGCGCGTCTCATACATGCGGCGCTCCTGCTCCAGGACCTTGACGGCTCCCGGGGTGTACCGCATGGCCAGACCTTTGGGGAGGAGGTAGTTGCGGGCGTACCCGTCCTTCACGTTGACGACGGCGCCCCGCTGTCCGAGGTTGTCGAGGTTTTCTTTCAGGATGACTTTCATGGGGCCCTCCTCCGTCAATCCTGGGTGAAGGGGAGCAGGGCGAGCAGACGGGCCCG
>JBFMHB010000076.1 GCA_040752915.1 Acidobacteriota bacterium | reverse complement strand
CCCCCATGAACGGCGACCGCTTCCACAAGCTCGGCGTGAACCTCTTCACCCGCCATCCCCGGAACCCCATCCTGACGACGGCGAGCCTCCCCTACCCCGCCAACTCCATCTTCAACGCGGGCGCGGCGAAGGTGGGGGCCTCCACGGTCCTTCTGGCCCGGGTGGAGGACCTGAGGGGGATCTCCCACCTCACCGTCCTGCGGAGCCTGGACGGAGAGTCGGGCTGGACCTGCGAGGGACCGTCCTTTCTGCCCGACCCCTCAGCCCATCCGGAGGAACTCTGGGGCATCGAGGACCCGCGCGTCACCCGCCTGGAAGAACTCGGCGCGTGGGCCGTCACCTACACGGCTTACTCGAGCCGGGGGCCCCTCGTTTCCCTGGCCCTCACGAAGGACTTCCGCACCTTCGAGCGCCGCGGGCCCATCTGCCAGCCCGACGACAAGAACGCGGCCCTCTTCCCCAAGCGGTTCGGCGGACAGTGGGCCCTCCTCCACCGCCCCACGACCAAGGGGCAGGAGGCCAACGTGTGGCTCTCCTTCTCCGAGGACCTGAAGCACTGGGGCGACCCCACCCGCCTCCTCGAGTGCCGCCAGGGAGCCTGGTGGGACAGCGCGCGCATCGGCACCTGCCCGCCTCCCCTGGAGACCCCCCACGGGTGGCTCCTCTGCTACCACGGGGTCCGGAACACCGTGTCCGGGGCCATCTACCGCCTCGGGCTGGCCCTGCTGGACCTCGAGGACCCCCGCCGCGTCCTGCGGCGCAGCGAGGACTGGGTCTTCGGCCCCCGGGAACCCTACGAACTCGCCGGAGACGTCCCCAACGTGGTCTTTCCCTGCGGGTGGGTCCACGATCCGGCCACGGACCGGCTCTCCCTCTACTACGGCGCGGCCGACACTTGCATCGCCCTGGCCACGGCGCGCCTCTCCGAGGTGATGGACTACGTCCTGAACTGCCCCGCGCCCTGACATCCCGCCGCCTCCCCGACGCCGGTGAAACCGGTGGTAGACTCGCCCCGTCCAAGGGGTCGGAAAGGGGCGCGGCATGGAGAGGCTTCCGGGGGAGGACGGGTTGGTCCGCCGCCATCTCTCGGGCGATCCCCGCGCCTTCGACGCGATCATGCGGCACTACGAACCGTACGTACTGGGACTCCTCTGGCGGATGGCGGGGGAGCGGTCCGCGGCCGAGGATCTCTGCCAGGAGACCTTCCTCAAGGTGCTCAAGGGCCTGCCCTCCTTCCGGGGCGGGAGCAGTCTCAAGACCTGGATCTACCGCATCGCCCACAACGTCTGGACGGATCGTCTGCGGGCCAGGGACCCCGAGGAGACGGGCGGGGAAGAGCACCCGGCCTACCGGGTCGCGGCGGATCCTCGCACTCCCCTCGGCCGCGTGGAGGACGCCCAGATCCGCATGGCCCTGGAGGCCGCCATGGCGGACCTTCCGCGGGCCCAGCGAGAGGCCCTTCATCTCTTCTACTGGGACGACCTCTCGGTGGAGGAAGTGGCCCAGGCCCTGTCTGTCCCCGAGGGCACCGTCAAGACCCTTCTCTTCCGCGGCCGCCGGGCCCTCCGGGAGAAGGTGGCTCTCCAACTGGGAGGCGCGCCATGACGTGCGAAGAGTTCCTTCGTCTGATGGACGAGGCGCCCGAAGCGGGGCCCCTTCCCCCCTCCCTCTCGCGCCACGCCGAGGGCTGTGCCGCCTGCTCCCTGGCGCTCCGCACGGAGAGTCTCCTCCGGACGGCGCACCAGTGGACCGAGCGTCCGTCCCTCCCCGTGGAGCGGCGGGCCCACGTGCTGGCCGCCGCGCGGATCAGGGGAATGTTCCTCGCCCGGCCGGGCCAGGCGTTGGAGGAGGCGGGCGTGACGGCGGCGGTGCTCCTGACCGCCCTGGCCCTCGCCTGGATCGTCTTCCCCACCTTGGCGGAGCGGGTGCTCCCTCCGGCCGTCCTGGAGTGGGCGGCCCCCTTCACCGATCCCATCCTGCGCTGGCTCCAGCCGGTTTCCATGCAGGTGCGCGCCATGCTCTCGGAGAGCTGGGGCGCGCCCCTCCTGGGCCTCACCGCCTTCACGGTCGTTCTCTCCGCCGTTTTCTGTTTCCGCGTCTTGTCCCCCATGAGGTTCGCCGCGCGCTGAAACCGGACACCGCGCCGCCGCGTCCAAGGGGGCGTGAGGAGGTTGCCATGGACATGTCAGGACCCATCGTTCTCTTCATCATCTTCGGGGGCAGCGCCCTCATCGTCGCCATGACGCTCTTTTTCGCGTACAAACGCGAGCAGATGAAGACCCAGGAGCGGCTGACGGCCATCGAAAAGGGACTCAGCCCCCAGACCCCAGAGAGCGAGCGGCTGGCCCTCCTGGAACGGTTGGGGGCCCTGGATGGAGGCGGGCATGCAGGGTGCTGCAACCAAACGCCGCGGGAGAGGGAAATTTACGGAGGCCTCAAGATCCTCATCATCGGCCTCGGGCTGGCGGTGGCCCTCTACGTGGGGGTGGACGAGAAGGTGGCCATCTGGGGGCTCTTCCTGGCCTTCGTGGGGCTGGCCAAGCTCGCCGTGGGCTTCATCATGCGCCGGCCCGAAAGGGCCTCGGGGCCCGACGCGTAATCGGTGCCCGCGTCGTACATGAGAAAAGGCCCGCCCCCTGGGGCGGGCCTTCGTGCCTGGCTCGCGTCCCTTTCAGGCCAGGGGGTGCGGGAGGGCCCGCTTTCCCGACCGGAGGAGGTCCTTCACGATGCCCATGGTGCCGTCCGTGATCTCCATGGACTTCGCCCCGTCCTTCTGGATCCCCGTGAGGGCCCGGATCGCGTCCACGTTTTCCGGCACCACGATGGACATGTTGTGGACCTGGTAGAAGAGATAGAGCTCGTTTCCGCACGTATCCAGGATGTCCTCCCAGACCACCACCTCCCACATGTCCCCGCGGGAGCGCCCCAGATCATGGACCAGTTCCACATTGCAGTTGAGCGCCGTGACGCCGTCGGCGGCGCGGACGAAGGCCAGGCGGGGCGTGTTCATGAGGATCTCGAGCACTTCGTCCCGGGAGGCGGCCCGGGGCATCTCGATTTGCCAGACGTGGCAGTGGCTGATGGTCTGGGGAGTGAGGATCGCCATGGTGGTGACGTTCAGGTCGGGGAGGATGGTGCGGGCATCGGGGGCCTGGTGGCTGGGCACGTGGAGTTCGGGGACGATGGTGTTCATGATCCCCTTGGAGTGGGTGGTCCAGGGATCCACGGCGCGGCGGGCCAGGGTTCCGTAGCCCTTCTTCACGAGCCCGGCCTTCTGAAGGGCCCCGAGGGTCCGCACGATCGACGTCGTGTTGCAGGAGACCACGCGGGTGGAGGAACGGCCGAGGGCGGTCTCGTAGTTGGCCTGGGCCACGAAGGAATGCCCCGTGAGGGCGTGCTTCTCGGCCCCCTGGAAGATGGACTTCACCTTGAAGTCGTCGTAAACGACCTTGTTCTTGGCCGCCACGGACCGGGGGGTGCAATCCACCACCACATCCACCTTCTGAAGCAGGTCCGTCAGGAGCCCCTTCACGCGGACGCCCGCGCTCTGCATGGATTCCCGGTACTCCTCGGTCATGGCGTACACCTGGATGCCGTGGACCTCCGCCACCTGCACGCGGTAATCGCCCGTGACGTCCGAGACACCCACCAGCTCCATGTCCGGCTGGAGACGCACCGCGTCCGCCACCCGCTTTCCGATGACCCCGTACCCATTGATCGCCACGCGCGCTTTCCGGCCCATGAGCGTCTCCCTCCTGGTTTCTGACACGCCGCGGCCCCGCCGCGGGGTTCCGATGCACCGTGAGGCCAAGTTTGTGGATTGTACCACACGGGGGGCTTGCCGGAGGGGGGCGGCCGCCGGACCGCCCTGGAGTATACTGGGCACGGGAGGTTACATGGCGCTCCGCACCTACCGCGTGGTGGACAACGACCGCACGGGACCGTACTCGACCCTCACCCTCCAAGGAGAGGTGGCGGCTTCTCAGCCGGGCCAGTTCTACATGCTTCGGGGTGATTGGGGGGCGGACCCGCTCCTCGGACGTCCCATATCGATCCTCGGGGAGGACGCGGAGGACGGAACGGTCCGGTTCCTCGTCAAGGAGGTCGGTGAGGGCACGCGCCGCCTGTGCTCCCTCGAGCCGGGGGCGAAGGTCTTCGGCCTGGGCCCCCTGGGCCGGCCCTTTCCCCTTCCGCCGCCGGGGGCCGCGCCGGCCGCGTTGGTGGGCGGAGGCGTGGGGGTGCCGCCCATGGTTTACCTGGCCGCGCGCCTGGCCGAGCGGGCGCTCCCCTTTCGCTTCTTCCAGGGGGCCAGGACGGCGGCAGACCTGCTCTGCCTGGAGGACCTCGCCAGGGCGGGCGTGGACCCCGTGCTGACCACCGAAGACGGCAGCCTCGGCCTTCGCGGCCTGGTGACGGAGCCCCTCCGCGAACGCCTGGCGGAGTGTTCCACCGTGTACGCTTGCGGGCCCGAGGGAATGCTCAAGGCCGTCCAGGCCCTCTGCGACGGAAGGGTCCCCTCCTACCTCAGCCTCGAAGCGCGCATGGGGTGCGGCTACGGCGTGTGCCTCGGGTGCGTGGTGCCCGTGGAGCGGAACGGAAGGAGGGCGTACGAGCGGGTCTGCGCCGAAGGTCCGGTCTTCGAAGGGGAGGTGGTGCGATGGGCGTGAACCTCTCCGTCTCGCTGGGCGCCTTGCGCCTCAAGAACCCCCTCCTTCTGGCCTCAGGCTGCTGCGGGTACGGGCTCGACATGGAGCCCTACCTGGACCTGGAGCGGCTGGGAGGGGTCTGTTTGAAGGGCCTCTCCGTTAAGGGAAGCGAGGGCAACCCCCCGCCCCGGATCTGGGAAACCCAGGGAGGCATGATCAACGCCATCGGTCTCCAGAACGTGGGGGTGGAGGCCTTCCTGAGGGACAAGGCCCCCCAGCTCCGGTCCCGCCGCACGGCCTTCGTCGCGAACTTCTACGGCCACAGCGTGGACGAGTACGTGCAGGCCGCCCGGATGCTGGACGGGGAGGCTTGCCTGAGCGCCCTCGAAATGAACATCTCCTGCCCCAACATCCAGGAAGGGGGCATCCAGTTCGGGACCGACCCCGCCTCGGTCCGCCGCGTGACCGAGGCGTGCCGGAAGGCCACCTCCAAACCCCTGTGGGTGAAGCTGAGCCCCAACGTGGCCGACGTGGCGGCCGTAGCTCGGGCCGCCGAGGAGGCCGGCGCCGACGCCCTCACCTGCATCAACACCATGCCCGCCATGGCCATCGACGTGGAGCGCCGCGCCTTCCGGATCTCCAACAAGATCGGCGGCCTCTCGGGTCCGGCCCTCAAGCCCGTGGCCGTGCGCGTGGTGTACCAGGCCTCGCGAGCCGTGAGGATCCCCGTGGTGGGCATCGGCGGGATCGCCACCGCCGCCGACGCCCTCGAATTCCTCCTCGCGGGGGCCGCCGCCTTCCAGGTGGGGACGGCCCTTTTCGTGGATCCGGCGTGCCCCTACGCGATCCTGGAGGGCATCGCCGCCTATTGCGAGCGGCACGGGATCGGAGACGTCGCGGACCTCGTGGGGGCCGTCCAGGACGGCGCGCCCATGCCGAGGTGCCACGAATGAGGGACCCGGACCGCGGGGAGGGAGGAGCGAATCGGATGAAGGCGCAACTGATCGTCGCGCTCGACCTGAAGGACCGGTCGGCCCTGGACCGGCTCGTGGCGGCGCTCTCGGGACAACCTGTCTGGATGAAGGTGGGGCTGGAGGCCCTCTCGGCCTTCGGCCTGGGGATCGTGAGGGACCTTTCGGACCGGGGGTTCCGGGTCTTCGCGGACGTCAAGTATCACGACATCCCGAACACGGTGGGCGCCGCCTCCCGCGTCCTGGCCCGCACGGGCGCGGCCCTGTTCAACGTCCACTGCTCGGGAGGCGTGGCCATGTGCGCGGCGGCGCGCTCCGGGGCGGAGTCCGAGGCCGCCACCCTCGGTCTTCCTCGCCCGACCGTGGTGGGCGTCACGATCCTCACGAGCCTGAACGCCGAGGACGTGGCGGCCGTGGGGTACGGGGGAACGCCACGCGAAGCGGCTCTTCGCCTGGCCCGGGTGGGTCAAGCCGGCGGGCTGGACGGCGTGGTCTGCTCGGTTCACGAGGCGGCCGCCGTGAAGGAGGCCTGCGGGCGGGATTTCCTGACGGTGTGCCCCGGGATCCGCCCCGCGGGCGCCGACCTCCAGGACCAGAAGCGCATCGCCACGCCGAGGGGGGCCGTGGAGGCCGGGGCCGACTTCCTCGTGGTCGGCCGGCCCGTCACGGCGGCTCCGGACCCGGGTGCCGCGTGCGCCGCCATTCTGGAGGAGATGGGCTCCGCCTGACCGGTTTTCGCGTCCGGAAATCGCGCTTTTCGGCCTTTCCCGCGCCGGCCCTTTGAGGGTATCATCCCCTTTGGTTCGTGCAGGCTCCGTACCACCAAGGAGAGGTGCCGCGTGGGTTGGGTCCATAGGCTGAAAACCTCCTACTACGTGCCCATGCCCGAGGACGGGCTGGCCCGGAGGATCTGGAGGTCGGCCACGCGGCGGCGGGCGCCCGATTTTCCCCGGACGATCCAGATCCAGACCGTGACCGGCTGCAACGGGGCCTGCGTCTTCTGTCCCTACCCCCTCACCGTGGAGAGCCAGCCCAAGGGGTCCATGTCGCAGGAGATGTTTGAGCGGGTCATCGAGGAGGCCGCGGCCCACGGGGTCCGGCGGATTTCGCCTTACCTCATGAACGAACCCTTCCTCGATCCGACCCTCCTGGACAAGCTCGCCTTCATCCGTGAACGGGCCCCCGGCGCCAAGGTGGTCCTCACGACCAACGGCAGCCGCCTCACGCCCGACGTGGCCGACCGACTTCTGGCCATGGACGCCCTGCACTCCCTCTACATCTCCTTCCAGGGCGTGGAGAAGGCGGCGTACGAGTCCACCATGCGAGGGAGCCTGGTCTTCGAAAGGACGCTCGAGAACGTCCTGGGCCTGGTGGAGAAGTGGAAGCGAAAGGGCGGCCGCTCCCGCTTCTCCATCGTGGTGACCATGGTGCAGACCAACCGCATCGATGCGGAGAAAGCCGTCGCCTTCTGGAGGTCCAAAGGAGTGGAAAGCAAATGGACGCCTCTGGAGAACCGGGGGCGCCTCATCGCCACCGCCCAGGAACTCGCCCCCCCGGGCCGCCCTCTCCGGCCGTACGCCCACTGCACGCGCCTGTTCAAGCAGGCGTACCTGCTTTTCAACGGGGACCTGGTCCTCTGCTGCACCGATTACACCCGCAAGATGGTTCTTGGCAACATCCAGAACTCCACCCTCCGCGACGTCTGGAACTCCCCCAAGGCGTGGACCATCCGCAGGCTCTACTCGGAAGGCCGGCTCGATCAGCTCCCCCTCTGCGAAGGTTGCGAGATCGGGTGAAAGGGCCGGGGCTCCCCCGTGTCACCTCCTCGTGAATAATTCGTAACTTTTTCGTTCCACCTTCGCCGGCGCGTCCTGGCCACGGCCCCGCCAACGGGTCGCGCCCTGGTCCTCGAAACGCCCGTCTTCACGAAGACTTACAGCCGTGCGCGCCGTCCGGACCGCGGGAACCTCCGGTTCGGCAGACATTTTGCGAGTTGTGAGGAGTCCAGGACTCCCGGAAGGGGAGCCGGACGAACGCGAGGACCACCGATGCGCATCTTGGGACCGGTTCTTTCCAGGCGGCTCGGCCTCGTCCTGCTGATCCAGCAGGTCCCGCCGGGGACCTGCACGCTCTCCTGCCTCCACTGCGAAACCGCGGCCCTTCCGGACACCGTCCCCGAGCCCGTGGACTGCGGGTACGAACCGGCGGACCTCGCGGAGGTCGTGGCCCGCCGCATCCACCACGCGGAGCGGTCGGGGTGCCGCATCGACGCCCTGGCTATCCGGCCCGAGGGGGAATGCACCTTGGACGCCTCGCTTCCGGAAACCCTCCGGCGGCTGAGGGGACTGGAACGCCGGGTCGCCCTGTTCACCAACGGGACCCTCCTGGACCGCCCGCAGATCCGCCTCGCCGTGGCCCAGGCGGACTGGGTCTGCCTCCGCGTGGAGGCCACTCGCCAGGAGACCTGGCTGGCGCTGGGACGCCCCCACGGTTCCCTGCACCTCTCCAGAATGATCCAGGGGACGCTGGCTTTCTCCAAGGAGTTCCCCGGAACCCTCGTAACCGAGACCACGCTCGTGCAGGACATCAACGACGACGCCGAGCAGGTGGCCGAACTGGCCAGGCTTCTGCGGCACCTCAGGCCCGTCCGGGCCTATCTTTCGTTCCCTCGGCCCGAGGCGTGCGGCTCGCGGGCGCTGCCACCTTCCCCGGAGACGGTGGTGGCCGCCTTCCTCGCGCTGAGAGACTCGGTGGAAGGGGTAAGGCTACTGCTCCCCGCCGACGCGGGCCCGGATCCCTCCCTGGGCCCCGGGCAGTCGAGGCTCATGGACCTCCTTGGCCGGCGCCCGTACACCGAGTCCGTCCTGAGACAGGCCCTCGCCCCGACGGGAATCGGTTGGGATCTTGTGGAAAGACTCGTGGAGGCAGGCTCCGTGGCCCGGGCCACCTTCCAGGGCCAGACCTACCTGTTTCGGTGGCCTTCGTCCGCGCAGGGCGGAGGGTCGGCCCTCACTTCCGCCCACGCCTGACGGAGGCGCCCCGTTTCGCCCCGGGTCTCCTCCTTCCCGAACCGGAGGGACGGATCGCCCGGGCCAGGACCTCGGAGATCTCCCGAACGAAGTGGAAGGTCATCCCCTCCTTGGCCTCCTCCGTGAGGTCCTCCAGGTCGTTGGCGTTTTTCTCGGGGAGAATCACCTCGCTCAAGCCCGCCCGCTTGGCCGCCAGGACCTTCTCCTTGATGCCCCCCACCGGCAGGACCTTACCGGTCAGGGTGATCTCGCCGGTCATCGCCAGGTCGTCCCGCACCACGCGGCCCGTCAGGAGTGACACCATGGAGGTCGCGAGGGCGACGCCGGCGGAGGGACCGTCCTTCGGGATGGCCCCCTGGGGGACGTGGACGTGGATGTCCTGCTTGGAGAAGCGTGATTCCGGAATGTTCAGGTCGCCGGCCTGGGACCGGATCCAGGAGAGAGCCGCCACCGCCGATTCCTTCATGACGTCGCCGAGCTGGCCCGTCAGCGTCAGCGTCCCCCGTCCCCGCATGGCCGTGGATTCGATGAAGAGAATGTCTCCCCCCACGGGTGTCCACGCCAGCCCCGTGGCCACTCCGGGGCGGTCGATGCGCTCGCGCGTCTCCAGGAAGACCTGCTGGGGACCGAGGTAGGTCTTGAGGGTCTCGGTCGTGATCGTGACGGACTTCAGGCGTCCGCTCACGCGCTCCTTGGCCACCTTGCGGCAGACCGTCGACATCTGACGCTCCAGGTTCCGCACGCCGGCCTCGCGGGTGTATTCCGTGATGATTTTCCGGATGGCCCCGTCCTCGAAGCGGATCTGCGAGCGCTTGAGGCCGTGGTTGTCCAGCACCCTCGGCAGGAGGTGGTCCTTGGCGATGTGAAGCTTCTCCTCCTCGGTGTATCCGGGAAGCCGGATCACCTCCGTGCGGTCCAGCAGGGGCTGGGAGATCGTGTCCAGGATGTTGGCCGTGGCGATGAACATGACCTTGGAGAGGTCGAAGGGCACCTCGAGGTAGTGGTCGGAGAAAGAGAAATTCTGCTCCGGGTCGAGGACCTCGAGGAGCGCGGAGGTCGGATCTCCCCGGAAGTCCATGCCCACCTTGTCCAGCTCGTCGAGCATGAAGACGGGGTTGTGGGTCCCGGCCTTTCGCATGCCCTGGATGATCCGTCCCGGCAGGGCGCCCACGTAGGTCCGCCGGTGGCCCCGGATCTCCGCCTCGTCCCGGATGCCGCCGAGGCTCATCCGGACGAACTTTCGCCCGAGGGAGCGCGCCACCGACCGGCCGAGGCTCGTTTTGCCCACGCCCGGAGGACCCACCAGGCAAAGGATGGGACCTTTCATGTCCTTCTTGAGCTGCTGAACGGCCAGGTATTCGACGATGCGGTCCTTCACCTTCTGGAGCCCGTAGTGGTCTTCGTCGAGGCACCGCTGGGCGCGCTTCACGTCCAGGCGGTCCTTGGTGCTCTTGCTCCAGGGCAATTCGATGAGCCAGTCCAGGTAGGTCCTCGAAACGGTGTACTCGGCGGCGGAGGGGTGCATCATGGCCAGCCTCTCCACCTCCTTCAGCGCCACCGGCTCCACATCCTTCGGCATCTTGGCCTTGGCGATGCGCGCTTTGAGCTCCTCGATCTCCCGGCTCCGGTCGTCACCCTCGCCGAGTTCCTTCTGGATCGCCTTCATTTGCTCCTTGAGGAAGTAGTCGCGCTGAGCCTTGTTCATCTTGTCGATGACTTCGGACTGGATCTTGCTGCCGAGCTCCACCACCTGGAGCTCTCGGGCGAGGACGCCCGTGAGCATCCGCAAGCGCTGGACCACGGAGGTCTCCTCGAGGATGGCCTGCTTTTCCGCGAGGCTGATGTTCAGGTTGAAGGCGATCGTGTCCACCACCCGGTTGGGCTGGTCGTAACGCTGGAGGGCGGCCACCATCTCTTGGGGGATGGAGGGGACGATGCCCGCCAGCTTCTCGTACTGGGCCAGAATGGTCTTCTGGAGGGCCTCCACCTCGAGGGGCTCGCCGGGCTGGTCCTCGAGATAGGCGACCCGCGCCTCGAAGAACGGGTCGGTGGAGGTGAACTCCTCCACGCGGACCTTGCTCTGGCCGCTCACGATCACCGACAGGTTGTTGGGCGCCACGCGCATGAGCCTCAGGATCTTCGCGATGACGCCCACGGTGTAGAGGTCCTCGGCCGCCGGCTCCTCCACGTCCCCGTCCTTCTGGCTGAGGATGAGCAGGAAGCCCTCCCCGCGGGTGGCCTGTTCCACGGCCTTGAGGGAGCGTTCGCGTCCCACCGCCAGAGGAATGATCATCTCGGGAAACAGGAGGGTGTTCCGGAGCGGCAGCACGGGGAAGACCGTCGCCTGCTTCGATTTCTGCTCCACGCTTGGTTCGACCATGGATGCTCTCTCCCGAAGGGGGACCGTTGGACGGGGCTCCGGGGCCTGCCCGGCGCCGAAACGCGATTTCCCCGCCCGGCGCTCCCGACGCCGACCGGTCCATCCCGTGCACCGGGCGCCGCCGCCAGGCTGTCCACGTCCCGTGCGCCCAGGATACTCAAATGCCGGCCCTCCGCGCAAGATTC
>JBFMHB010000075.1 GCA_040752915.1 Acidobacteriota bacterium | reverse complement strand
CCATGGAGGGGTACATGTTCTCCTTGTAGAAATCCAGGTGGCCGCTGGTCTGCCAGAGGGCGGCCCGGCCCACGTGGGGGGAGAACACGAACTCGTAGCCGTTCTTGAGGTGCTCGTCGCGCCAGAAATCCTCGATGGTCTTACGGACGAAGGCCCCCTTGGGATGCCAGAGGATCAGACCGCCGCCCACCTCGTCGGCCACCGAGAAGAGGTCCAGCTCCTTGCCGAGCTTCCGGTGGTCGCGCTCCTTGGCCTCCTCGAGGCGCTTCAGGTGCTCCTCGAGGTCCTTCTTGGTGAGGAAGGCCGTGGCGTAGATGCGCTGGAGCATCTTGTTGTGCTCGTCGCCGCGCCAGTATGCGCCGGCCACGGAGAGGAGCTTGAAGGTGTCCGGCTTGATGCGCCCCGTGGAGGGCAGGTGGGGGCCCCGGCAGAAGTCGTTGAAAGCGCCCTGGCGGTAGATGGAAACGGGCTCGTTCTGCCCCTTCTCGAAGGCCAGCTCCACCTTGTAGGGCTCGGCCTCGGCCTGAAAAAGGTCCCGGGCCCGCTCCCAGGGGAGTTCTTCGCGCCGGATGGGGACGTCCCGGGCCGCGATCTCCCGCATGCGGGCTTCGATGGACTCCAGATCTTCCGGCGTGAAGGCCTTCTCCCGATCGAAGTCGTAGTAGAAGCCGTCCTCGATGACCGGCCCGATGGCGATCTTGGCCTCCGGAAACAGCTCCTTCACGGCGTTGGCCATGAGGTGGGCGCAGGTGTGCCGGTAGATTTCGAGGGCGTCGGGCGCGCGGTCCGTGAGGAGTTCGAGGCGGCAGTCCGCGGACAGGGGCCAGTAGACATCCATGAGGCGCCCGTCGCATCTCGCCGCGAGGGAGGCGGAGGCCAGGCGCGGCGAGATGGAGGCCGCCACGTCCAGGGGGGTGGCGCCGGCCTCAAACGACTTCCGGGTTCCGTCGGGCAGGGTGACCTGAATCTGGGCCACGGTTCCCTCGGCCCATCGGGCCAACAAAAAGAATGGTAGGCGCGAGCGGGATCGAACCGCTGACCTCTACCGTGTCAAGGTAGCGCTCTTCCATCTGAGCTACGCGCCTGCACGGGCCTTGAAGTCTAGCATCCGGGCCCCTCCTTGTCAACCGCGGCGGGGGCTGCCATGAAGCGGGGGAAGCCTGTGTTAAGGTAGATTCGCCGGTGGCCGCCGGCCCGGAGGTGCGAGTGAGCGACGCCGCGGCAAAACCCGGAACACGCCGCAAATCCAAGGCCGTGGTCCTCCTTTCGGGCGGCCTGGATTCGACCCTCGCGGCGCGCCTCCTCCAGGAGCAGGGGGTGGAGATCATCGGCGTCCACTTCTCCACGGGGTTCTGCGTTGCCGACCACAAGCGGGCCACCGCCCCCGCCGACGCGGACCCGAAGAAACTCCGAAACGAGGCCCTGCGCGCGGGAGCGGACCTCCAGGCCCCCGTTCGCCTCGTGGACATCTCCAGGGAGTACCTCGACATCGTCTTCAATCCGAAGCACGGCTACGGGGCCAACTTGAACCCCTGCATCGACTGCCGGGCCTTCATGCTGAAGAAGGCGCGGGAGATCATGGAGGAGGAGGGCGCCAACTTCGTGGCCACGGGGGAAGTCCTGGGACAGCGCCCCATGAGCCAGCGGAAGGTGCCCATGCGGGTCATCGAGCGGGAGTCGGGTCTGGAGGGGCGGCTCCTGAGGCCCCTCTCGGCGCGCCTTCTTCCCCCCACGGAGCCGGAACAGGCAGGGCTGGTAGACCGGAGCCGCCTGCTCTCCCTCCAGGGCCGGACCCGTCGGCCCCAGATGGACCTCATCGCCGAGAAGGGCATCACCGACTATCCCTTGCCGGCCGGAGGCTGCTGCTTCCTCACCGACGCCAACTACGCCCGGCGCTTCCGAGACAAGATGGCCCACCGCACGGGGCGGCCCATGAACCAGGAAGACGTGACGCTCCTGAAGGCGGGCCGGCATTTCCGGATCACCCCCGCCCTGAAGCTCATCATCGGCCGGGACGAGAGGGAGAACGGATTCCTGGAGCGTTTCGCGGACGGGAGCCGCGTCCGGCTCGAAGTGGAGGTCATCCCCGGTCCCGTGGGTTTGACGGACGAATCGCTTCCGGGCGAGGAGGAGGAGCGCCTTTGCGCCTCCATCGTGGCCCGTTACTCCGATGGGAGGAACCTCCCTTCCGTCACGGTCCGGGCGGAAGGCGGCGGGCGTCCGCCCCGGACCTGGGAAACGACCCCCCTCAAGGACGAGGCCGTCCTGGGCCCCATGAGGCTTTGACCCGAGACGAGGTGCGCGACCGATGGGTGGAATCGACTTCACGCCGCTGGGCATCCTGACGCTGGTCTTCAACGTTCTCCTGATCCTCTTCTCGCTGTCGGTCCACGAGAGCGCCCACGCCTGGATGGCGGACCGCCTCGGCGACCCCACGGGTCGCATGCTCGGACGGATCACCCTCAATCCGATCCCCCACATCGACCCCATCGGCACGCTGGTCATGCCCGCCGTGCTGTCCCTCATCGGGGCGCCCGTTTTCGGATGGGCCAAGCCCGTTCCCGTCATCAGCCGCCACTTCAAGCGGGTCCGCCGCGACGAGGCGCTCGTGGGCGCGGCGGGCCCCCTGAGCAACCTGGCGGTGGCCGTGGGAACGACGGGGATTCTGGGAGGCCTCCTCCTCGCGCAGGGCCCCGCCGCCTTCTGGACCGGCTTCGAGTCCGAGTTCTCCCCCGCGTGGTGGCTCCTGCGGCTGGCCCTCGTCAACGTCGTTCTGGCGGGATTCAACCTGATCCCCATCCCGCCCCTGGACGGCTCCTGGGTCCTCTCGGCCCTCCTTCCGCCTTCCCTCCTGCCTCTCTACGAGCGGCTGCGGGCCGTCGGCCCCATCCTCCTGCTGGTCCTGTTCTTCACCCCCCTGTTGGGATGGATCATACGGCCCATCTACGTCCTCCTTTACGTGGGGGTCATCCACCTCCCCCTCCAGCTCCTCTCCTCGCTGCTGGGGGGGTGACGGCGCCCGCACGTTGGCCCAGGGCCCCTGGGTGGGCTAGAATCCCCGGCGGGGAGGATCCATGAGCGAAGCCGCCGCAACGGTCGCGCCCGCCCGGACCCATCCGGTCTGGCGCTGCTTGATGATCCACGCCGTGGTCTGGGGCCTCACGCTGATCCTGGGGATCCTCGCCACCCTGCTCTGCCCGTTCACGCGCGGGGAGATCGTCCTCTGGCTGGGGAGGTTCTGGTCCTGGGCCATCCTCAAGTCCGCCGGGGTGACCCTCCGGGTGGAGGGCCTGGAGCGCTTCGAGCGGGGAAGGCCTTACGTCCTCGTCCCCAACCACGCGAGCAATTTCGACATCTACGCCATGATCCTGGCCCTCAAGGGCCGGTACTACCGCTTCATCGCCAAGAAGGAAGTCCTCTACCTCCCCGTCTTCGGCTGGGCCCTCTGGGCCGGAGGCTTCCCCTTCGTGGACCGGCGGAACAACGCCAAGGCGCGGCGCACGCTGGCCAAGCTGGCCGAGAGGATGCGGCGCACCGGGCTCAGCCTCATCTCCTTCCCCGAGGGGACGCGGAACAAGACCGACGAGATCCTCCTCCCCTTCAAGAAGGGACCCTTCGTGCTGGCTCTGGACCTCCAGGCCCCCATCCTGCCCGTGTCCATCCGGGGCGCCCGGAAGGTGCAATCCAGGCACGGCTTCTGGTTCAGCCCGGGGGAGATCACGGTCGTCTTCCACGAGCCCATCCCCACGGAGGGACTGGGCTACGAGATGCGCGACTCCCTGCGGGACCGCACCCGCGAAGTGATCCTCGAGTCCCTGTCCGGGGCGGCCTCATGATCCTCTACCTGGACCCCTTCATGGGGATCGCTGGCGACATGACGGTGGGGGCCCTCGTGGACGCCGGCGCCGACCGGGGCGCCGTCCAGGCGGCCCTTTCCTCGCTCCAGATCGAGGGCCTTTCCTTTTCCTTCGAAACCGTGACGCGGCAGGGCCTGCGGGCCACCCTCGCCTCCCCCCGGCTCCCCCGGGCGGAAACCCACCGCCGCCTCCCGGACATTCTGGCCCTCCTCGCCCGCGCGGAACTCCCACAGCGAGTTCGGGAGACCGCCTCCGCCGTCTTTCGGCGGCTCGCGGAGGCGGAAGCCGCCGTCCACGGATGCCCCGTGGACAAGGTCCACTTCCACGAGGTGGGGGCCCTCGACGCCATAGCGGACGTGGTGGGGGCCTGCGCGGCATGGCATGCGCTGGGGGCTCCGGAGGTGGAGTGCGGCCCGTTGAACCTCGGCTCGGGCTTCACCCGGATGGAGCACGGGACCTTCCCCGTTCCCCCTCCAGCCGTGGCGGAGCTGGTTCGAGGCGTCCCCGTCTTCTCCGCGGGACCGCCCATGGAGCGCACGACTCCGACGGGGGCGGCCCTCGCCGTGACCCTCGCGAGCCGTTTCGGCCCCCTCCCCGAGGGGAACGTGCGCGCGGTCGGGTACGGCGCGGGGACGCGGGACCCCGAAGGGGCGCCCAACGTCCTGAGGGTCTTCTGCCTGTCCCGGGGGCCGGCCGACAACCGGGTGGCTTTGATCGAGACCCAGATCGACGACATGACCCCTGAACTGCTGGGAGGGGCCCTGGAGGAACTGAGGGCCGGAGGAGCCCTCGACGTCTTCACCACGCCCATCCAGGCGAAGAAGCACCGGCCCGCCTGGCTCGTCTCGGTGGTCTCCCCGCTCCCGGAGGCGGAGCGCCTGGCGGACCTCCTCCTCGAACACACCACCACCACGGGCGTCCGGATCTCCGAATGGCGGCGAAGGGAACTTCCAAGGGAGCTGCGAACCCTGGACACGCCCTACGGCCCCCTGCGGGTGAAGGCCCTGACCCTCCCCTCCGGAAAGGTGCGCCTCCACCCCGAGTGGGAGGACGTGAAGGCCCTCGCCGCGAAGGAGGGCGTCCCCGCGCGGGAGATCGCGGAGGCGCTTTCCCGATGGCTGGATTGAGGTTCGTCCAGTCCCCCGGGACTTTCACGGTGGAGGAGGTCCCGCTCTTCCCGCCTTGCGGCCGGGGCTACCACGCCTACCTGACGGTCCGGCGGGCGGGCTGTTCCACCCCCTTCCTGCTCGGGGAACTCCGCAGACGCCTCCGCCTGGCTGAGGAGGACCTGGGCTGCGCCGGAATGAAGGACCGCGACGCCGTGGCGGTCCAGACCTTTTCGATCCCCTCCCGCCTCCAGAAACAGGCCGAACTCGCCTTCGGCGAACTGGGGTGCGAGGTCCTCTCCTCCGCCCTGCACACCCACAAGCTGCGGACGGGGAAGCTGGCGGGGAACCGCTTCACCGTGCGGGTGGAGGGCGACGGCCCGAGCGACGCGGAGGCATTGGAGGCCGGCCTGCGTCGCCTCGAGGCGGAGGGGATGCCCAACGCCTTCGGACCCCAGCGGTTCGCGGACCGTTCGGGGTTGGAGGAGGGACGGAAGATCTTTCTCGGCCATCGGCCTTCGGGGCCCTTCCGTCGGGCCCGATTCCTGGTGTCGGCCTACCAGGCCCTCCTCTTCAACGACTGGCTGGAGGCGCGGCGCTCCGCCGGACGATTCCCCTGGCCGGTGGCGGGAGACGTCATGAAGCGCCACGATTCGGGGGGCGAGTTTCCCGCGGAGGAGGTGGACGAGACGCTCCTCGACCGGGTTCGGCGCCTCGAAATCTCACCCTCCGGCCCCCTCTTCGGGGGGAAGATGGCCCGCGCCTCGGGGGAGGCCCTCCAGTTCGAGGAGGACATCCTCGCCCGCCACGGCCTTGGCTGGAGGGACGTTTCCTCCGCCCGGGCCCCGGGCGCCCGGCGCCCCATGCGCGTACCCGTGGGAGAAATAGGGTTGGAGCGCGCCGGACGGGGGGCCGTCCTCACGTTCACCCTGCCGCCGGGCTCCTACGCCTCCGTCCTTCTCGCCGAGGCGGGGATCGAGGTCGTCCCCCCGCCGCGGCGGAACGAAACGGATTAGGGCGCGTTGGGCCTTCCGCCCGATGGTGGCGCCTCCTGGGCCCCATTTCCGGCCATTCGACCGCCCTCCTGCGGCCCCTTTTCCCCCTCCCCTTTCGCCGCACCCCCATCGGGTCTACACTGAAGTCCCCTGCACCCGGAGGACCCCATGCCGGCCATCGAAACGACGCCCGAATTCGTCTCCCGAGCCTACGACCGGATTTCCGCCAACGTGGAGGCCGCCCGGCGGCGCCTGGGCCGCCCGCTCTCCCTGGCGGAGAAGATCCTCTTCGGCCATCTGGACAACGTGGAGAAGGCCGAACTGGAACCGGGCAAGAGCTACCTGTACCTCCGGCCCGACCGCGTGGCCATGCAAGATGCCACGGCGCAGATGGCCATCCTCCAGTTCATGCAGTCGGGGCGCGGTTCCGTGGCCGTGCCCACGACCGTCCACTGCGACCACCTCATTCTCGCCCAAAAGGGAGCGGGGCCCGACATGGCCGCCGCCCTCGAGTCCAACCGCGAGGTGTACGAGTTCCTGGCCTCGGCCTGCCGGAAGTACGGCATCGGGTTCTGGAAGCCCGGCGCGGGAATCATCCATCAGGTCGTCCTCGAGAACTACGCCTTTCCAGGGGGCATGATGATCGGGACCGACTCCCACACGCCCAACGCGGGCGGGCTGGGCATGTTCGCTTCGGGAGTGGGGGGGGCCGACGCCGTGGACGTCATGGCGGGCCTTCCCTGGGAGGTCCTCTACCCGAAGCGCATCGGCGTTCGCCTCACGGGCGCGCCGTCCGGGTGGACCAGCCCCAAGGACGTCATCGTCCGCCTCCTTGGGATCCTCACCGTCAAAGGGGGCACCAACGCCGTCATCGAGTACTTCGGGCCCGGGTGCTCGGCCCTGTCCTGCACGGGAAAAGGAACCATCGCCAACATGGGCGCCGAACTGGGCGCCACGACCAGCATCTTCCCCTACGACGAGCGGATGGACGCCTACCTTCGGGGCACGGGGCGGGCCCCACTGGCGGACCTGGCCCGCAGACACCCGGAGCTGCTGGGACCCGATTCGGAGGTGGAGGAGAAGCCCGCCGCCCACTTCGACCGCCTCGTGGAGATCGACCTTTCCACCCTCGAGCCGCAGGTGGCGGGGCCCCACACCCCCGATCTGTGCCGGTCGGTGGGCGAACTGAAGGCCGCGATTGCCCGGGAGGGCTATCCGGCGGCCCTTCGCGCCGCCCTCATCGGCTCCTGCACCAACTCCTCTTACGAGGACATGGGCCGCGCCGCCGAGGTGGCGAGGCAGGCCTCGAGGGCGGGCCTGAAGGCGGCGGTCCCCCTCCTGGTGACCCCGGGCAGCGAGCAGATCCGGGCGACCATCGAGCGGGACGGCCAGATGGGCAATCTGGCCTCCATCGGCGCCTCCGTCCTGGCCAACGCTTGCGGCCCGTGCATCGGACAGTGGAAGAGAGACGACGTGAAGCCGGGGGAGGCCAATTCCATCGTCTCGTCCTTCAACCGGAACTTTCCGAGGCGGAACGATGGAAACGCCTCCACCCTGTCTTTCCTGACGAGCCCGGAACTCGTGGTGGCTTACGCCGTGGCGGGCCGCCTGGATTTCGACCCCCGCACCGATTCCCTCCCGACGCCCAAGGGGGAGTTCTTCCGGTTCGCCCCTCCGGCGCCCGCTCCGGATCTTCCGCCCGAGGGATTCCTCCGCGACGAGGCGGGATACGCGCCCCCCGCCGAGGACGGCTCCTCCGTAACCGTGGCCGTCGCGCCCGATTCGGAACGTCTTCAGGTCCTCTCCCCCTTCCCCGCCTGGGACGGAAAGGACTTCGTTGAACTCCCCGTCCTCCTGAAGGCGAAGGGGAAGTGCACCACCGACCACATCTCCCCCGCCGGGCCCTGGCTCCGCTTCCGGGGCCACCTGGACAAGATCAGCGACAACCTCTTCAACGGCGCCGTCAACGCCTTTTCCGAAAAGCCTGGGACGGGCGTGAATCAGATTTCAGGCGAGAAGGAGGTCCCCCTCTCCCAGCTGGCCCGAAGCTACAAGGCATCCGGGAGGAGGTGGGTGGCCGTGGGAGACGAGAACTACGGGGAAGGCTCCAGCCGCGAGCACGCCGCCATGTCGCCGAGGCACCTGGGGGCCGCCGCGGTCATCGCGCGCTCCTTCGCGCGCATTCACGAGAGCAACCTCAAGAAGCAGGGCCTCCTGCCCCTGACCTTTGCCGACCCGAAGGATTACGACAAGGTGGAGGCCACCGACCGGATCAGCCTGCTGGGGCTCGCTTCCCTGGCCCCCGGCCAGCCCGTTCGCGCCATCCTGCACCACGGGGACGGGACCGGGGAGGAGATCCGCCTGAACCACAGCCTCAACGCCGAGCAGATCGCCTGGTTCCGCGCCGGGAGCGCCCTCAACGCGGTGAGGAAGTAAGGAAATAAGGATGGACACCGGGGAACACCCCGGTACCGCCCCCCTTTTCGCCGGATTCCCCCGGGGGTCCGCGCCGCATCCCGGGACGGGCCTTCTCAGAGAAGGGCCCGGGCCAGCACCTCGAGCGGGTGGAGGACCGGGATGCCTTCGAGGTGCGCCTGGTCCTGGACGCGGCACGAGCCGCAGGGGGTGACGACGGCGTCGGGGACGGCGGCCCGGATCCGGGCGAAGAGCGGTGCGGCCACGGCCTCCGCGAGGGCGGCATGGCGCGCCTCGGCGCCGTGAGACCCCGCCAGGCCGCAACACTCTTCCGTCACATCGAGCAGGGTGAGCCCGGGGATGGAACGGAGGAGCGCGACCTCGTCCCCGCTGGTGCCCAGGACGGCGGCGTGGCAGGGCGTCTGGTACACGACCCGGAGGGGGACCGGCCGCAGGGCCTCGGGGCGATCCCGCATGCGGGCGGCGAGATACGTGAACAGGCCCGTGCAAGCCGCCGACAGCCTCTCGGCCTCCGGGGACGGGAAGTACCTCGCGTGCTCCCTGGACAGGGCGAGGAGGCACGAGGGCGCCGAGGCCACGAGGGCGTACCCCTTCTCCACCCACGGGAGGAAGTTCCTGCGGATGAAGGCCGCGTCCTGGGCCGCCGCGTCGGGCAGGCCCCGGGCGAACTTGCTGACCCCGCAGCAGGCCTGGGCGGGGATCACCACGTCCACCCCCAGGGCGTTCAGGACGCGCACGGCCAGCGCCGCCTCCCCGTCGGGGTTGTAGGTGTTGCCGTAGCACCCGTAGAAGTAGGCCGCCCGGCCGTTACCGTTCGAGGATGCGTCGAAGCGGTGGAGCCTGCCCGGGTCGAACGCGACCCGGGGCGCCAGGGGTGGCGCCTTGAGGTCCGTCCTCAAGCCCAGGAGGGCCCCGCCCAGCAGGCGCGGCGCGCGTCCCTCGGCCAGGCGGACCACGCCCGGGACGGCCGTGTACCCGAGGGACGGGAGGCGGGCCAGGAGAGCGCCGCGGACCCGCGCAGGCGCCGGCGTGAAGGCTTCACGGAAGGCCGCGGCGAGAGGCGCGACGTCCACACCCGTGGGACAGTGAAGGGCGCACTGGGAGCACCCCAGACAGGATTCGAAGATCTCCCGGACTTCCGCGCGGCGGGCCTCCCGGGGATCCAGCTCCCCGGAGAGCAAGGCCTGGAGAAGGTGGGCCCGGCCCCGGCTCGACGCCAGTTCGAAGTCCGTGGCTCCCGCCGTGGGGCAGAAATCCCGGCACGTTCCGCATCCATGGCAGCGTTCGGCCTCCACCGCCCAGGCCTCCTCCGAGAGGCGGCCCTTGAGGGTCGTGCGCGCGTAGGCCGGGTGGAAGCGGGTTCCCGCTTCCATGGGTTCGGCCTCCGCGGGGGCGATGATCCCGGGATTGAGGACCTCCTCGGGATCGAGGGCCAGTTTGATCCGGCGGAAGAGGTCCGTGAGCGGGCCGTAAATCAGGGGCAGGAAGGGGGTCCTCAGTCGCCCGTCCCCGTGCTCTCCGGAGAGCGTGCCGCCCAGGGAGGCCAGGAGTTGGGCCACATCCCTCGCGATCCGGGGCATTTCCCGGAAGTGGGCGGGGTCCGTCAGATCCATGAAGGGGTTCACGTGGAAGTTCCCGTCGCCCGCGTGGCCGAAGATGACGACCTGGATGCCGCGCGCTGCCAGGATTTCCTGCACGCCCTTCAGGTAGGCCGGGATGGCCTGCGTGGGGACGGCCCCGTCCTCGATGAACCGGAGGGACTTGTGCCGCCCTCGGCCCTTGTTCAACAAGGGGCTGGCGGCCTTTCGAAAGGCCCATATTCTCGCCCGCTCGTCGGGGGTTGAGGCCTGCCTCTCCCCGATGGCCCCGGCCTCCCGGGCGGCGGCCAACGCCGCCTCCATGGATGCGGAGGCCTCCTCTGCGCTTTCCCCGTCGGTCTCGACCAGGAGGAGGCACCGGGCGGAATCGGCCACGGGGAGCGGGAAGGAGCCGAATCCCAGGCGGATGATCTCCAGGAACGTCTCGTCGAGAATCTCAAGGGCCGACGGCCCCCCGGGGAGGATGCCCAGGACAGCCTGGCCCGCCGACGCCACATCGGGGAACTCCAGAAGGACCAGGCGCTGGTGCCTTGGGAGATTCGAGAGTCCGAGGCGGGCCTCCAGAACGATCCCCAAGGTTCCCTCGGATCCGACGAAGAGCGGGACCAGGTCGACGCCTGCCTCCGGGCCGAGGCAGTCCCGGAGGTTGTAGCCCGAGGTGTTCGTCCGGCTCCGGGGCCACCGGCGGAAAATGTCGGCCCGGTTTTCCTCGATGAGGGCGGCGGCTTTCCGGAGCGAGGGGTGGCCATACTCCTCCGGGGCGCGGAAGCCTCTGGAGAGGACCACCCGTTCCCCGTCCGCGAGCAGAAGCGTCAGGGCCCGGGTGTGCGCGAGGGTCGTTCCGTATTTCACCGACCGGGCGCCCTTCGAGTTGTTGGCGAGCATGCCCCCGAGGGTGCAGAAGTCCTGGCTGGACGGATCGGGGGCGAAGCGGAGGCCCTTCGGGCCCAGCCGTCGGTTGAGGTCGGCCAGGACGACGCCGGGCTGGACGACCGCCTCCCGCCGGTCCTCGTCCACGGAAACCACCGAGGCCATCCACCGGGAAACGTCCGCGACGATGCCGGTCCCCACGGATTGGCCCGCCAAACCCGAGCCTCCCCCCCTGAGGGTCAGGGACGCGCCCGACTCCCTCGCCCGGCGAAGGCCCCACAACAGGTCGGCCTCCCCCTTCGGATACAGGACCCCGGAGGGCCGGCGCGTGTAGATGCAAGCGGCTCTGGAATATACGGCCCGATGGGCGCTGTCCGCATGGAAGGCCCCTTCGGGGGGCGAGGGAACTTTCACGGCCTTCTCCGGTCTCATACCAACGCGGGGGCTCCGGGGATGTTCCGGGGCCCCCCGCCGACCACCGTAGCACAGGAGGGGCGAACGGCCATGCGCGCCCAAACTCCCCAACGCCCGGCTTCTTGGGGGATTTGCCCCAAGCCTCCCGGATCATCCCTACCCCTTGCCAAACGACCTCGAATATGGTTTATTGGCGCGTCTGGGCACGCCGCTTGGGGCGGCCCGGTCTGGTTGGGTGGCTTTCGGCGATTCGGACCCTCGCGGATACTCCTGAGTGCCTTCCCCGTCTGCCGTCACGTCCGGATTATCGTGAAAGCGAAGGTGGAGAACATGGCGCAACTCCCGTCACGGGGAAACCTCCTGGAGGCCAAGACGATGCGTTTGGGCCAATGGAAAGGTCGAAGTTGGGGGAGCAGGG
>JBFMHB010000074.1 GCA_040752915.1 Acidobacteriota bacterium | reverse complement strand
TGAAGCGCCTCACCCGGGTCTTCCGTCCAGTGGCTGAACCAGAGCTTTGAGAACCGCACTCGTAAAGCGGCCCCTCCCGCGTCAAAGACCGCCTCCGGCAAATACGGCACCGCCCCGCTGCCCTCCCATCGGGCTACTACCTCCACGTACGCGTCCGTGAAGGGCTCCTCCACGTCCCGCATATCCGCGTCGTAAAAGCACGAGCCGGGGCCGTTGATCTGGTTCGTCGAGGCGTCGCAGGGCAGGCCATCGGCTCGGAGGAGGCTAGGCGCCTGCTTTCTGGTTCGTTGCACCGCCGCTCTTCTTCTCTTCCAGAGCACGCAAAAATGCCTGCGACCGCTGATAATAGGCTCTTCCCTTTGCATCCTGCGGCTCTTGCTGTACCGCATGCCGGAAGGCTTCCGCTGCCTCGGCGAACCGACCCCGCTGAACAAGGAGATCTCCATAAAACCCACACAGCACCGGGCGTAGGTTCTCCGGAACGTTGCCCCCTTTCATGAAGCGATCCAGTTGGGTGAAGTAGGCTTCGAAATCCTCTTCCGGAAACGAAACGACCGTTTGTCCTTCCTCCCGGCTTCGGCGCACCTGTTCCTCCGGCGGCACGGGGTGGAAGAGCGGATTCGAATAATCGGGAATCTTCTTCGCCAACACATACCCCGCGTACGTGGAGGTGGGGAATGACTCTAGAAGATCGGCTTTCAAGGAAGCTGAATCACAAACCACATCTCTTAGAGTAGGGGGGAATGTGTTCAACGCGGCTGCGTCGGAATCTTTTGGCGATACGATGAAGAATTCAATACAGGCTTCTTTTTCTATGCCATTTTCGCTCGGCTCGCGATAGCACAAGCGGTGGCGGCCGATGGTTTCGGGTGCCCGGGCCAGCAGGTTGCAACACCGCGTGACGGCGAATTCGATGGTATGCACACTCCCCGGCGCCTCCAGGAGCGGGGGTGTCGCAGTTCTTGAACCTATGCCTCCCGCATCGGGTATGGGGTTGCCCGGAACAGGCAAAAGACGGTCCACACAGGGAGTGGAGGCTCCGTCAAGAAAGAATTGGCCGTGCCACTCGAAGGGCTGAGGAGATCCACTGGCATTTGTAAGCGTGAGGGTCGCGGAAATTGGCTCTCCAGGCAACCAGGTTTCCCTGGTCATGGTGAGTTTGGGTGTCCACGGCAAGGTTTGCGCCCACAAGACGTTGGCAGCGGCAAGGATGACAAGCGTCAAAAACGGTCTCTTATTCGTCATGGCGCAACTCCTTGTACTGGGTCGTTCAATCGCCGAATGGAACCATTGCCTGGAAGAGCACAGGCCGAGCAACAACCCGGCTGGCCGTTGGGACAGCCGGAGTCTCCGCATAGCAACTCATACCTGTCAAAGCGGTGCTGGTTGGTCCATATCTCTCGCAAAGGGTTCATCAAGCAGGCGGTGTTCGGATCGGCGCAAGCCGCTGGCGGCGTCGAGCAGGAAGCGGCTTCATCCGCCGTCCACTGGCAGCGGTTATCGTGACCTTGGCTGGAAGCCGTGGGATTTACAAAGAAGTCGTGTCCAAGCTCGTGGTTTGTATTTTCCCGAACGCCGTTCGGCGTGTAACTACAATACAATTCGTGATGTCCAGCGAAAACGAACGACTCCTGGCTATTCGCCGCACTTAGCCCCAGGTACTGCGGCATGGGATACTGGCCCGAGCAACCCACCGTGCAGCCGTCCAGCGGCGCCGTCTGTCCGGCACCGCATAGCCAAATATAGTTGTTAGCACCATGGTTCGCGAACCACAGCCATCCGAAGCGGTACATCGGGCCGAAATCGTACCCTGGAACCGGCTGCGTCACGATGTTGCTGCAGGAGCCCCCAGGGGCAAATTGGAAGCCCGCAAAGAAACTTGGCGGCAAATACGGCACCGCCCCGCTGCCTTCCCTTCGGGCCACTACCTCCACGTAGGCATCCCGAAACGGCTCCTCCACGTCCCGAAGGTCCGCGTCGTAGAAGCACGAGCCGGGGCCGTTGATCTGGTTCGTCGAGGCGTCGCAGCCGGAGATCACGCCCACGGCGGTCTCTTATCCTCCACCAGCGCTCTTCCGGGAGCGCGCCTTGCACTCCATGAGCGCCCTTGCTTCTTCTGCCCAGGGACCCTCCAGCTTGGAAAGAGCCTCGACTTCCGCCCACGCCTCCTGCGCACGATCCAGGTAGAAAAGGTGGATGGCCAACTGCTTTCTTAACAGCGCGCGCTGCGAAAAATCGGGGTGCGCCGCGAGGAAAGTTCGCGCTTGCGAAACAAATTCCTCATATTTCTTCCGAACCATCCGCCGATGCTCTTCCTGCTTCTCCCTGCTCGCTCCGGTCGGAACGTACCAGACCTGATCCCGAACCTCGGGCGTCACCCTCGAAGCTTCTTCCAGCGACATCCCTCCGCCCAGCTTGACCAGCACATACCCCGCGTACGTGGAGGTGGGGTAGCGGGCGAGGAGGAACGAGGATTGGGAAAGGTACCAGTTGCGAAAGGCCTGACAGTCTTTTTTTGGAACAGCGCGCAGACAATTCTGCCAAACCTGCAAATCCTCCCCCTGTGGTTCTAGGATTGTGACTTGAACCCAGTTGGATACAACTTGGCCATCCCAGTATTGATTCCGGTCCGGCCAGTCCGTATGAAGTCGATAATGAAGACGAAGCCGATACTCCCCAGGCTCACATAGCGGCAGCACCGAAATCTCCCCCTTCAGTGGTTCTCCGGCTTTCCAGTCCACGGGGGGACGCTTTGGCAGCCGCAGCGGGGCCTGGCCGTTCATCCATTCCCGAACCTGACCGTCCTGATAAACCACTTCCGTCCAGATGTCCGGGTCTGCCCCACAGGGCAACATGGGAAGACGAACATCCGTCGACCACCGCATCTCAAATGTCAGCCATACCTCTTCACCTTTAACCAGAGCCGAGGAACGAGGGCTGATGTGGAAGCCCATTTCCGCCAGGCCGCTTTCCGCAAAGGTCGTGATGGCGGCACCCATGGCCAGCGCGAGCCAAAACCGTTTGTTGGACATTCGCTCCTCCTATTGCGGATCCGTATCGGTGCGGAGGCTGCCGTCGTGCTTCTCCCATGGCTCTTCCACCCCACCGCACGTGATGGTCCCTGCGGAAGGCTCTTTTCCCTTGAGCAGATCCTCTTCACAGAAGCGCGCGATGCCCGATTTCATCCGCACTTCATAATCGCTCGGGTCCACGTTCATCAAGCACTTCGCGGTTACGGTTCCACCCGCCCCACAGTGGGCCTGACTCTCGCACCAGGCCAAACGGTTGTCGTGGTGCGTGCAAACCTCCGGATTCAGGTTGAATTGGTGGGCCAATTCGTGGGCGCACACCCATTGCTGCACATGCGCGCGCTCGCCGAAACTCGAGAAATCCGCTTCGATCTTTCCTTGGTACAAGAAACTCCAGTCGTTCAGGTAAAAGGTGCCCCCGTACATGCTGGAAGAAGAGGAAGCCCCCACTACATGAAAGTAGTTCTTGGGAACCAGATCGGGGGGCGAGGGGCCGAGCTGCTTGTTGGCAAACCAGAGGTTCGAGAAGGCGTGAAGCATCGGCAAGCGGCCGGGGTCACCATTCGCCCAATCGAACCACGCCTCCGGCAAATACGGCACCGCCCCGCTGCCCTCCCTTCGGGCCACTACCTCCACGTAGCCATCCCGAAACGGCTCCTCCACGTCCCTCAGGTCCGCGTCGTAGAAGCACGAGCCGGGGCCGTTGATCTGGTTGGTAGAGGTGTCGTAGATCAGCCCGTCCGAGCTGTTCACGACCCCCAACGCGGCGCAGGCGCCGAGGGAAAAATCCGGGTAGTGGGTGCCGGCATGGTTGGGCGAGGCCTGGTAGCTGTTCTGCGTCACGTACGGCGTGCTTCCGCCCCGTTGCGTGACCAGCGTGACGATCGCATAATCTGCGTTGGCCGTCCTGTCGATACTTCCGATGAACGCTTCCTCGTGCATCCCTTCGAAAGGGTGAAGTGCGTCGAAGATGGCAACCTTGTCCCCCACGGCCAGATTGTCCAGTTGCGCTCCGGAGGGCCCCTTGAAGACGTTCAGGCTGGAAAGGCCCGCAGGAATCGTCATATTCTGCGCATCCGGCGCATAGAGCACCCCTCCCCTCCGAACCATCCGGTCCTTCTCCACGAAGACCCGCTTCCAGCCGGTGTAGATCGGCGAGCGGGAGGGGAGCTGGTTCGGCACCTCCTGCCCCGTCTTGGGGTCGATCTTGTACACCGCCACCCGCCAGTTGTCCCCCGAATACCGCGGGGGCAGCTTCAGGTAAAAGACCGCCGTGTGGTCTCCCGAGGGCGTCACCGTGAGTTCCTGCGCATACGGCCCGCTCGAATAGGCCGACAGCCCGAAGGCCGGCGGGGGATCCTCCGTCCAGACTTCGTTGTCGTTCGCCACGTAGGGCAGGGCCGCCGTCTTGCCCGGCTTGGGCGTCCAGCTGTCCCAAGGGATATACGCCGAATAGTCCGGCGGGTCCTCCAGGCGCAGCTTCAGGGGCACGCCGTTCCACCCCCGCACGCGAAGTTGCAGAAGGCCGTCGGCGATCTGCTCGCTTGTCGGGTACGGAAGGTCCTGGCCCCCGTTGTTGAGGATCACCCGCTTCGGCCCCTCCCCTTGCACGGCGTAGGCCCAGAGGGGCTGAACGCACAGGTGCCCCTCCTCGGCGTACACCACGGCGCCGAGGTGGCTCGGCGGTGAGGAGGCCGGGGCCGAGGCCAGGTCGTTCCCGTTGAAGGCCATGCAGGCGCCCGGATCGCCGTAGTAGTAATAGCGGTCGTAGGTGAGGAGGGAGACGTCCCGGTCCACCTCCAGACTGCGGGGGGCCCCGTCGGTGTACGCGTCCAGGTAGGTGTGGGTGGCGTCGGGGCAATAGCCGATCCAGCCGTCCGCGGACCCGGCCCGCACCACGTGACCCAGGCCCACCTCCATCCCGCAGGGGTCGGGGAAAGACCACTGCGTCCAGTTCCCGTAGCTGTCCCGAATGGCCGTGGCGTTGTTCCGCGGGATCTTGACCAGGCGGCTGGCCCCGGCCCCGTACAGGGAGTCGGCGATGTAGCAGGCGCTTCCGTCGGGATCGGCGGCGATCCCCACAGGGAGGATGTTCCGCGTGAAGGTCCCCGCGTGCGTGTCCGCGAACTTCGTGACGGCCCCCGTCTCCACGTCGATCTCGTCCACCTCAGACACCCCGGCGACGCCGTTCACCACCAGGAGGGTCCCCGCCGTCGTCACGCGCGAAAGGCAGGGCGTCGCGTAGCCCGTGAGAGAGCGGAGCACCACCGGGTCGCGCTGAAAGAGGTCCACCTCGTCCACCCTTCCGTCGGCCGCCACCCAAATATGGCCCGTCTGCGGCGCGTAGACCACGGCCCGCAGTCCGGCGTACTCGGGAAGGCCCCTCGGGTGCAGTTCCAGGAAGGGGGCCTGGGCGGGAACTTGGCCCCGGGCCGAGACGAAGGCGTGGGCGCCCCGGGCGTCGTCGGGGATCCTAAAGTCCGCCGCCGTCGCAAAGCCCTGGCCCCCGTCCACCACCGAGGAGGCCGCCGCCTCCCTCCCCCCGAAGGAAAGCAAGTCCGCACCAGGGTGCAGGTCGAGGTAGTTGCCCTGCAGCGTCACCGTGTCCCCCCACCACAGCCCGTTGGCGGACAGCACCGGCGGTTCGGGCCGCGGGGCCGGGTCGTAGCCGATCGCCTCGACGGCGGGGCTCACGCCTTCCCCGTCGGTCACCGCGAAGCACTCGAGGGGGGCGCCCGGGTCCTCCCCCGTCTCGAAGGGCGCCCCGTCGAGGCCCTGGGCCAGCGTGGCGGGCCATGCTTGAAAAGAGGGCTCCCCGCACCGCGACACGGTGAAGGGCGCCGTTCCCCCGCTCCAGTCCAGGGTCAGGTCCCAGGCGCCCGTCCCCGCGTTCCAGACCTTTTCCACTTGAAGCACCACCGGATCGAGCGCCTTGGGCTCCACACCCCGGCCCGGCGAAGGAAAGACCGATCTACCCCCCGAGGGGGGCGCTACCCCCCCCCCCGACAGAAAACCGGGCCAGATGCTGACCTTCTCCCCGCGCAAGCTCCGCCGGCACCGACGGCGGCACCGGCGCGAAGGCCCGCGAAGCCAGCCCCATCAAGCCCAGGAACCAGACGACCGCCCCCGTTCTCCAGGCCATTCTCCCCCTCCCCGGATTTGCTTCCGAACATATCCTCCCCTTTGCCGACCGTCAAGCCGTACGGTGGCGCGCTACAACCCACGGAGCGGGACGGCGAGAGGAAGGGGAGGCGACCAGATGGGGGCGGGTGTCCGGGAGGGCTGGACTGTCCCTCTTCCCGTTTCGAGGTCGGAGCGAGGGACGCGATGCGATCGGACGGGGGACCCGCAAGACCCCGGGGGCCTAGTTTTCGCGAGGTGGCGCCTCCTTCGACGAGGCCCCCAACGGCTTGGGTTGACAGGGGTTAGGCGCGCCGATAGACTGCCCGGCGAAGGAGCCGCCCATGGTGGTGACGTGTCCGTCCTGCCAGAAGAAGTTCCGCCTGGAGGAAAAGCACTTCGGGGGAAAGCCCCGGATGCGGTTCCAGTGTCCCTCCTGCGGGCAGGCCATCGAGGCCGTCCGGGAAGAGGCCACGGCCCCGCCCGAGCCCCCTTCTTCCGGACCTTCGACCCAGAAGCTCAAGAAGGTGGAGGGGACGTGGAGCGGGAGCCAGGTCCCCGATCAGGAGCTCCTGGCCATGCCCGGCGGAAAGCGGGTCTCCATCGCCGTGATCCAGGGCCCCGACACGGGGAAGATCTTTTCGGTGGACCGCCCCGTTTTCGTCATCGGACGGGTCCCGCCCGCGGACGCCGTCCTCAGCGACAGCGAGGTTTCGAGAAGCCACGCCCAGGTGGAATTCCGCGCCGGCGCCATCACCCTGCGCGACCTGAAAAGCACGAACGGGACCTACGTCAACGAACAGCGCATCACGTCCCTGCCCATCGAGAACCAGACCGAGTTCCGGGTGGGCGTCACCACGCTCATGCTGATCGTCACCGACGACCTGCCGTAACCGGATGAGACGAAAAATCCTCGTGGCCATGTCCGGGGGGGTGGACTCCTCGGTGGCGGCGCTCCTCCTTCTCGAAGCCGGCTGGGACGTCGTGGGCGTGACGTTGCGCCTGTACGACTCGTGCGCGTCGTCTGTCCGGAAATCCTGCTGCGGACTGGAGGACGCCTGCGACGCCCGGGCGGTGGCGAAGACCCTCGGGATCGAACACCGCACCCTGGAGCACCAGGAGGCCTTCGAACGCCTCGTCGTGGAGCCCTTCGTGCAGGAGTACGCCCGGGGCCGAACCCCCAATCCCTGCATCCGGTGCAACGAGAGGGTGAAGTTCGGCACGCTTTGGGAGTACGCCCGACAGTCGGGCTTCTCGGCCCTCGCCACGGGCCACCACGCTCGCATCGTCCCCGTGGAGGGACGCCCGCGCCTGTTCCGGGGCCGGGATGCCGACAAGGACCAGTCCTACGTCCTCTTCCCCCTCACGGAGGCGCAGAGGGAGGGGCTGGCGCTGCCCGTCGGAGAACTCGTCAAGGAGGAGGTGCGGGAGCGGGCCCGCCGCGCGGGGCTGCCCACGGCGGAGAAGGCGGAGAGCCAGGACATCTGTTTCGTGGCGGAGGGGAACTACGCCGCCTTCGTGGAAAGCCGCCTGGCGGCGAAGGACAGGCGTCCGGGCCTCATCCGCCACGTGGACGGGAGGGTCCTCCGCTCCCACGACGGAATCCACCGCTTCACGGTGGGCCAGAGGCGGGGGCTGGGAATCCCCGACGCGCACCCCCTCTACGTGGTGGCCCTGGACGCCGGATCGGGGGAGGTCACCGTGGGCCCCAAGGCGTGGGCGGGGGCGCGGCGCTTTCTGGCGAAGGACTGGACCTGGCACGTCCCGCCGGAGGAGCGGCCGGAGACGGCGCGGGTCCAGGTGAGGTATCATCACGAGCCCCTGGACGCCCGTCTCCTGGAAGGGGCGGAAGGGGTGGTGGTAGAATTTACCGATTCCACCCACCCCGTGACGCCCGGGCAGGCGGCGGTGGCCTACCGGGGCGACGCGGTCGTCGGCGGCGGCTGGATCGCCGGGAGACTCCCATGACGCTCTTCAACGTCGCGCTGTTGGCCTACGTGGTCGCCATGGGGATGGCCCTCCTCTACGGGGGGTTCAGGGAGAAGGCCCTCTGGGTGGCCACGGTCCTTTCGGCGGCCGCGGGCTTCGCCTTCCAGACCGCCGGCGAATCGCGCCTCTGGCTCGCCTCGGGGGTGCCTCCCGCCACGAACCTACACGAACTCTTCCAGCTGACCGCCTGGGCGGTGATGGCGCTCTATTTTCTCCTCTACCCCCTTCACCGAAGCCGGATTCTCACCTTCTTCCTCATGCCCCTGGTGACCCTTTGCTACGTGCTGGGGGCCGCCATCCCCGACACGCCCGTGGAGGTGAAGCCCTACTTCCACACGGCCTGGTTCGCGGTCCACATCTTTCTGCTCATCTTCGGCATCGCCTTCTTCTTCGTTTCCTTCCTCTACGCCACCATCTTCATCATGCAGGACCACAGCCTGCGGCGGCGCCGGGCGCCCTCCCCCCTGCCCCTTCCCTCGCTGGAGGAGGCGGAGCGGTGGAGCACGCGCCTCCTCCTGGCGGGGTATCCTCTCTTCACCCTCGGCATCTTCTCCTCCGTCCTCTACGGCCTCCTCCACGGGGAGCGCACCGAGTGGCGCCCCGGGGTTCTCGAGGGGGCGAGCGTGGTGGCCTGGCTGGTGCTCGGCTTCGCGATCTACGGCTGGATTTCGGCCCGGGTCCACCCCCGGCGGCGCTCCTACCTCGTGGTGGCGGGGGCGGCCTTTTCGGTCCTGATTCTCTTGGGGATCCTCTGGCATTGAGCGACCTTCTGCTGATCGGTCTCAACCACACCCGGGCGCCCGTGGACGTGCGCGAATGCCTGGCCTTCGCCGACGAGGAGAAGGGGCCCTTCCTGAGGGCCCTGGCCGAACGGGGATTGGCCCAGGGGGCGGTTCTGCTCTCCACGTGCAACCGCGTGGAACTCTACGCGGACGTTCCCGAAGGCGCCGACTCCGGCGCCCTCCTGGACCTCCTCGAGTCCTGGCGGAGCCCTGGGCGCCCCTTCGCCCGGGACCTCTTTTACGTCCATCGGAACCGGGAGGCCGTGGCCCACCTCTTCCGCGTGGCCTCGGGGCTGGATTCCATGATCCTCGGCGAGCCGCAGATCTTCGGTCAGGTGAAGGACGCCTACTTCCTGGCCCGGGATGCGGGCTCCGTGAGCGCCCCCCTGAACCTCCTCTTCCAGAAGGCCTTCCACGTGGCCAAGCAGGTGCGGACGGAGACGGGCATCGGCCAGCGGCCCGTGACCGTTTCCTACGCGGCCTTCAACCTCGCCCGGGGGATCTTCGCCGACCTCTCCCAGAAGCGCATCCTCCTCCTCGGCGCGGGCGAGATGAGCCGCATCGTGGCGACCCACTTCGTGGACCACGGCGTCCAGAAGGTGAAGGTGGCCAACCGCACCCTGGAGCGAGCCCGGGAGTTCGCCTCGGCCTTCGGGGCCGAGGTCGTGCCCTGGGAGGACTTCCCCAAGGCCCTCATCCACAGCGACATCGTCATTTCCTCCACGGGAGCCCCCAGGCCCATCATCCTCCGCGCCATGGCGGAGACCGTCATGAAGCTGAGGCGCTGGGCCAGCCTCTTCCTGGTGGACATCGCCGTGCCGCGGGACGTGGAGCCCGAGGTGGGCGACCTGGACGGGGTCTACCTCTACAACATCGACTCCCTCCAGCAGGTGGCGGACGAGGGGCTGGAGGAGCGAAAGGGGCGGGCCGCCGAGGCCGAGGCCATGATCGCCTCGGAGCTCGACCTGTACGCCCGCTTCCTGGAGCACCGCCAGCTCTCGGAGGTGATCCAGGGGCTCATGGGCTGGGTGGGACGCATCCAGGAGGCGGAGGTGGAGGAGGCCTTCCGGAAGCTCGGGCCCCTCACCTCGAAACAGCAGGAGGTGGTGCGCAACGCCGTGCGCCGAACCGTCCACAAGGTGCTCCACGCACCCATCACCCAGGTCAAGCGCCTCGTCCTCGAGGAGGAGGCGGCCCAGGCCCTCCAGATCTTCAAACAGCTCTTTCCCGCCGAAGGCGGAGACGAGAGGGAGGAATCGTGAGCCTCACGAAGCTCCGCCTGGCCACTCGGGGAAGCGCCCTGGCCCTGTGGCAGGCCAACTACGTGAAGTCCCGCCTCGAGGCCCTCGCCGGGGGCCTGCGCGTTCAGATTGTCCCCATGAAGACGAGCGGGGACCTGATCCAGGACCGCGCGCTCCTGGAGGTGGGCGGCAAGGGCCTCTTCGTGAAGGAGATCCAGGTGGCCCTCCTGGAGGGCCGGGCGGACCTGGCCATCCACAGCCTCAAGGACTACCCCGCCGAGAACCCCGAAGCCCTCGTCCTGGCGTGCGTCCCCCAGCGGGAGGACCCCCGCGACGCCCTCGTCCTGCCTCAGGGGAGCCCCCTGGAGGCCCTCCCCCGGGCGGCCCGCGTGGGCACCGGGAGCCTGAGGCGGCGCCACCAGGCCCTGCTCCTCCACCCGGAATGGGACGTGCGGGGCCTTCGCGGCAACGTGGAGACGCGCCTGAAGAAGGTGGATTCGGGGGAGATCGACGCCGCCGTCCTCGCCGCCGCCGGGCTCAAGCGGCTGGGCTTCGGGGGGCGCATCACCCGCCCGTTCTCGGTGGACGAGATGATCCCCGCCGTGGGCCAGGGGGCCCTGGCCATCGAAGCCCGGCGCGACGACGGTGCGGTGCTGGACCTCCTGCGCCCCCTGGAGGACGCTCCGGCCCGCCTGTGCGTGGACGCGGAGCGGCGCTTCCTGCGCGGCCTGGGCGGCTCCTGCACCACCCCCCTGGGGATCCACGCCTCCATCCAGGGCGGGCGCATGGTCCTCAGGGGCTTCCTCTCCACCGTGTCGGGAGACCGCCACATCCGGGACCGCGCCGAGGGGCCGGCCTCCGGTGGGGAGGCCCTGGCCGATTCCCTCCTGGCCGTCTTCATGGACCGGGGGGCCGCCGCCCTCCTCTCGGGAGCCTGAGATGGGCGCCCTGGTGGGGCGGAGGGTCCTCGTCACGCGCCCCGCGGGCCAGGGGGACCGGCTGGCCGAGGCCATTCAATCCGCCGGCGGCCACGTCCTGAGGATCCCCGTTTTCGAGATCGCGCCCGTTCCACCCAACGGGGCCGCCCAGGAGGCGCTGGCCTCCCTCTCCTCCTACGACTGGTGCGCCTTCACGAGCGAGAACGCCGTCCGCCACTTTCTGGACTGGGTGGACGCGGCGGGGGTTCGCTGGCCCCTTCGCCTGCGCACGGCCGCCGTGGGGCCCGCCACGGCCCGCGCCCTGAAGGCCCGCGGACGGGAGGCCGACCTCGTGCCGGACCCCCACACCGGGCGCGCCCTGGGGGAGCGCCTCGCCTCCAAGGTCCCCCCCGGACGCCTCCTCGCGCCCGGCGGCGACCAGGCCCGGGAGGACCTCCACGAAATCCTGCAACGCGCCGGGTGGGAGGTGACGCGCCTGGTCTGCTACGAAAACCGCGCCCTGGCGCTGACCCACTCGCAGGTCTATGCCCTGGAGCAGGGCCTCGACGCCGCCCTCTTCGCCTCGCCCTCGGCCGTGCGGGCCCTCTGGGGCCAGATCCCCGAGTCGGCCCGAAACGTCCTGCGCGCCGCCGCCTGCCTTCCCATCGGCCCCACCACCGCCGCCGCCCTGCGGGAGGCGGGCCTCGAACCCGCCGCCGTCCCCGAGGCCCACACCACCGAAGGCGTCCTCGCCGCCTTGGAGAACGTGCTGGCCCACCGGCCCCGGTAGGCCCCGCCCGCGTGCGGGCGCGCCCGGCCCGGCGCCTTTGGCGCCTCCTCCGGGGCTCGGCCGTTCCGTCGAAGCGCACACGCTTCTCCGCCCCGGCCCTTCGCCCCGTCCGCCCTTCGGGCGGGCCACCTCCATGTCCACGTTCAGCCCTACCTTCGAGGAGGCCCTACGGGGGAGCGGCGCGGGTCTTGGTTCCAAGGAGCCCCGGCGGGATTCCCCTCGAAGGCGCCCCGGATGCGTCCACGTCGGGACGCGCCTCTCCGGTCGGTCGGCCGGAGCGAGGGACCGAACCATAGACACCGCATGCCTGTCCCTGTGGGAGGCGTCGCCAGACGCCGATCTGTTCTCTCCAAAGGCCTCCCTTCTTCGTAGGGGAGGGCCCCCGCGCCCTCCCCCCACGAAGGCCTCCACCGTAGCGGCCCTTGCTCGC
>JBFMHB010000073.1 GCA_040752915.1 Acidobacteriota bacterium | reverse complement strand
AGGGCCGTGCAGCGGCCGGCGGGGAGGTCGGCGGGGCGAGCCTGTGCTAAGATAGGCCTTCCGCGGCCCCAGGGAGGGCTGGGGAGGGCGTGTGCGCGGTCGTCTGATCCCGCGCGGGGAGCGAACTCATGAAATGGAAGCGGGCCTCGACCCTACTGGTGGTGGCGGTTCTCACGACGGCGTGCGGTCCCCGGAAGCCCCCCTCGGTGCCCGGGGATGCGCCCCCCACCCCCCGGGCGGAAGGAACCCTTCCCGGAGACGAGCACATCAAGAACCCCGAGGTTGCGTACAACATGGCGCTGGAGTTCGCGGGCCAGAGGAACTTCGAAGCTGCCCACCACTACATCGCGCTGGCCTCCCGGATGGAGCCGCAGGCCAAGTACTCCTACGCGGACGCCCTGTTCTACCTTTCGGAAAGCCGCTTCACGGAGGCCCTGGCCAAGCTGGAAGCGGCCCTTCGGCAGGGACCAGGCACGTCGGAAAACCGCGTGGCCGTTCTGAACGCCATGGGCGTGTGCCACATGCAACTCAATCAGGATGAGCAGGCGTTGACGGTCTTGCGCGAGGTAGTCAACACGCCGGGCATGTTCAGCCGCTACGAGTCCTATTACAACATGGGCGTCATCTACATGCGGCAGAACAAGCTGATGGATGCGGAGGCGGTGTTCATCAAGGTCGTGGAGGAAAACCCCCGTTACCACCGGGGGTACAACAAGCTAGGGATGCTGGCCGCGGCGAAGGGGAAGTGGTCCGACGCGGCGCTCTACTTCAAGAAGGCCATTGACCTCCTCTCCAACAACTACGAGGGCCTCCAGAGCGACGGAGCCGAGATCTATTTCCACTACGGAGAGGCACTCTACCAGGAGAAGCTCTATCCCCAGGCGAGGGCGGCACTCCTGGAGGTCCTCAAGATCGCCCCGGAGGGCCCCTTTGGCCAGAGCGCCAAGAGGATCCTGCAGGAGATGGGGGAGGGCCGATGATCGGACGCATCCTCGACGGCCTCCGGAAGACTCGGGAGGCCCTCTCGGAGCGCGTGGGCGGACTGTTCAGCCGGACGACGGAGGCGGACGACTCGGACTTGGAGGCGCTCGAGGAGGCCCTCCTGCTGGCCGATGTGGGGCTCGACACCATCCGCGTCCTTCTGGACCGCCTGCCGCGCGAGGCGCGGGTCGATGGCAGGGGCCTCCGGGAAACCCTCCTCAAGCGGATGGCCGCCCTTTGGCCTCCGTCTCCCCCAGCGGAGGGCCCTCCCCCCGCGCCCTGGGTTCAGCTCGTCGTGGGCGTCAATGGTGTGGGAAAGACCACGACCATCGGAAAGATCGCCTCCCAGAGGGTCAAGAAGGGCCAGAAAGGGCTTCTGGCGGCCGGGGACACCTTTCGCGCCGCGGCCGCCGACCAGCTGGAAATCTGGGCCCGGCGGGCGGGGGCCGGGGTGGTCCGCCAAAAGGAAGGGGCCGATCCGGCGGCGGTGGCCTATGACGCCGTCCAGGCCGCCGTTTCAAGAGGACTGGATTTCGTCCTGGTGGACACGGCCGGACGGCTGCACGTGAAGCACAATCTCATGGAGGAGCTGGCGAAGATCCAGCGGGTCTGTAGGCGGGCTCTTCCCGGGGCGCCCCACCAGGTCACCCTGGTTCTCGACGCCACGACGGGGCAAAACGGGTTGAGCCAGGCCCGCCTCTTTACGGAGAAGGTGGGAGTGACCGACCTGGTCCTGACCAAGCTGGACGGCACCGCCAAAGGCGGCATCGCCCTGTCCATCGCGGCCGAACTCGGTGTGCCGATCCGTCTCGTCGGCGTGGGGGAACGGGTCGAGGACCTGGTCCCATTCGACCCCGAGGAATACGTGCGGGGCCTCCTGGCTTGAGAGAGGGCGCGATGGGACCCGAGGCCCGCTTCATGGAGGAGGCCGCCCGTGAGGCAGCGGGCGGGAGGGGGCTGACCCATCCCAATCCGGCGGTCGGCGCGGTGGTCGTCCGAGAAGGGATCGTCGTGGGCCGCGGATTCCACCGGGGGCCGGGCACGCCGCACGCGGAAGTGGTGGCCCTCCGGGAGGCGGGCGAGCGGGCCAGGGGGGCGGATCTGTATGTGACCCTGGAGCCTTGCAATACGTACGGCCGGACTCCTCCCTGCACGGAAGCCATCCTTTCCGCGGGAGTCGGCCGGGTCGTTGCGGCCGTCGCGGACCCCAACCCACGGGTGTCCGGGGGCGGCGCGGCGGATCTTCGGCGGGCCGGAATCCCCGTGGTCCTGCCGTTTATGGAGGACTTGGGAAGGGCGGTGGATCCCGCCTACCACGTCTTCTATGCAAAGGGACGGCCCTATGTCCACCTGAAGTTCGCCGTTTCCCTGGACGGTCACGTGACGGCCCCGGGCGGCGGCTACCTGACCGGTCCCCTGGCCCGAGCCCGGGTTCACGAGGACCGGTACGAAAGCGACGCCGTGCTGGTCTCCTCGGGGACCGTGGCGGTGGACGATCCGCTCCTTACGGTGCGGCTCGAGGGGCGGAAGAAGCGGATCCTGAGGGTCCTGCTTGATACCGCGGGACGGCTGACCGGGCGAGAGCGCGTGTTTGCCACCGCCCCTGGGGATGGACCCATCCTGGTGGTGGTCGGTCCCGGAGGCCGGGAGGGGCAGGTCCCCGGCCATGAGGGTGTCGAATGGACCAGGCTGGCCCTTCGTCCCGAGGGAGGCTTCGAGCTCGCCTCCGTGCTGGGTCTCCTCGCTCAGCGGCAGGTCATGGCGCTGTATGTGGAGGCCGTGGGACGCCTGGCCGGGTCCTTTCTTCGGGAGGGATGGGTGGACCGGGTGTCCGTCCACGTGGCGCCGGTGATCGTGGGAGGCCAGACCTCCCCCCTTGCCGTGGCCGAGCCTCTCACGGCGGGTGGGGCTGGCGGCCTTCCACCCGGAAGAGGAAGATGGGAGCTTGCGGCGCCGGACGCCATCTGGACCGCCGACCTGGAGGGAAAATGTTTACGGGCCTCGTGAAGGAGGTGGGGACCATCCGAACCCTCACCCGTCGAGGGCGGGAGGGGATCATCGAGGTGGACTGCGCCTCGGTGTTGGAGGGCGCCCGTCGAGGAGACAGCGTGGCCGTGGACGGCGCCTGCCTGACCGTGGAAAAGCTGGATCGCGGCGGGTTCTCGGCCTTTCTCAGCGCGGAGACTCTGTCCAAGACCACGCTCGGCGGGGCGGCACCGGGAACCCGCGTGAACCTGGAACCGGCCTTGGCCGCAGGGGACCGCCTGGGTGGCCACATGGTCCAGGGGCATGTGGACGGTGTGGCCTCGGTGGTTTCCCTGGAGCGGGTGGGGGAAGGCTGGAACCTGGCGGTGGATGTGCCGGGGGACCTGGTTCCCTTCGTCATCCCGAAGGGATCCATCGCGCTCGCCGGAGTGAGTCTGACGGCGGCCCGGGTGTCCGGTACTCGGGTGGAGGTGGCCGTGGTGCCGGCCACGCTGCGCGAAACGACCCTGGGCTCGTGGAGTCCCGGCCTCCGGGTCAATGTCGAGACGGACATGGTGGGACGCTACGTGGTGGCCTACCTCAAGGGCCTCCTGCCCCCGGGAAAGGGGTTCACCGTGGAGGATCTCAAGGCGCGGGGGTTCTGACCGCGCCGTCAACCGGCGAAGGGGAGCAGCCCCTGCGCCCTCATCAGGGAGACGCGCCATGCCACTCATATCCATCGAAAAGGCCCTCGGACAGATCAAGGAGGGCCGGTTGCTCATCATCTGCGACGACGAGGACAGGGAAAACGAGGGGGATCTGTACATTCCCGCCCAGTTCACGACGCCGGACGCCATCAATTTCATGGCGACCTACGGCCGGGGGCTCATCTGCCTCGCCCTGACCGGGGAGCGCCTGGATCAGCTCGACATTCCTCTCATGGTCCAGCACAACACCAGTTCGTTCCAGACCGCCTTCTGCGTTTCCATCGAAGCGCGGGACAAGACCACCACCGGCATCTCGGCTCACGACAGGGCGGCCACCATCCTGACCGCCATCGACCCCGCCACCCGGCCCGGCGACCTGGCCCGACCGGGCCACATTTTCCCGCTCCGCGCGAAGGACGGGGGCGTCCTGAGGCGTCCCGGCCAGACCGAGGCTTCCGTGGACCTGGCCCGTCTGGCGGGCCTCTACCCGGCGGGGGTGATCTGCGAGGTCATGAAGGACGACGGGACCATGGCCCGGATGCCTGATCTCATGGAGTTTTCCGAAAGGCACGGCGTGGACATCGTGACCATCGCCGATCTCATCAAGTACCGCCTTTCCAGGGAGTCCCTGGTCCGCCGGGTGGCCCAGCCGAGGCTGCCCACCAAGTACGGCGAATTCCGGGTCATCGCCTACGACAGCATTCTCACGGAGCGGACGCATATCGCCCTCACCATCGGGGAGTGGGGCGCCGACGACACGGTGCTCGTGCGGATGCACTCCGAGTGCCTCACGGGGGACGCCCTCTTCTCCTTGCGCTGCGATTGCGGCGCGCAGCTCGACGCCGCCATGAAGGCCCTGGCGCGCGAAGGCCGCGGGGTCATCGTCTACCTTCGCCAGGAGGGCCGCGGGATCGGGCTCCTCAACAAGCTGCGCGCCTACGAGCTTCAGGACCAGGGGATGGACACGGTGGAGGCCAACGAGGCCCTCGGGTTCGCGCCGGATCAGCGGGATTACGGCATCGGGGCGCAGATCCTGCACGATCTGGGCCTCAAGAGGATCAAGATCCTCACGAACAACCCGAAGAAGCTCGCCGCCCTGTCCGGCTTCGGGATCGAGATCGTGGACCAGATCCCCCTCGAGATCGCGCCCAACGACAACAACCGCGACTACCTCCGCACCAAGAAGGTCAAGATGGGGCACACGCTCAAGGAGGTGTGATCCCCCTGCAACCCCGATCCCCGTGGCGTCCCGGTCCGGTGACCGGTTTCTTCTCCGGGCGCTGTCAGGAGATGGGGAAGAGCCCCTCGCGCGGAAGGGAGCCCGCGAAGGGAATGGCTTCCGCTCCAGCGGGATAGACCACTTCCCAAAGGACCAACCCCTGGGCGGGAAGAGCCGGGATCTGGAAGCCCGGATTCTCCCCGGAAAGGGCCATTCTCACTTCTTGCTGGCCCACCCGGCCCCCGCCGACGGCCAGGAGGAGGCCCACGATGCACCGGACCATTCGGTGCAGAAAGGACGCTCCGGAAACGTGGAAGCACAGCAGGTCCCCCCGCTCCTCGATCCGGCACTCCGTGAGAGTCCTCCGGGGATTTCGCTCCCGCCCGTCGGACGTGGTGAAAGCGGAAAAGTCGTGCTCCCCGAGAAAGAGACGCGCGGCGTCCGCGACGGCGGAGAGGTCGAGGGCCCCGCGCCAGGCCCACACGTAGGGGGCGAGGAACGGGGGCACCGCGGCGCCGCGGCAAAGGTGGTACCGGTAGGTCTTGCCGGAGCACGAGTACCGTGCGTGAAACGAGTCGCCGGGCACGGAGACCCGGTACACGCGGATCTGGGGGGGGAGGTTTGCGTTCAGGCCCTTGAGGGTGGCCTCCGGGTGGCGCGCGAAGGTCGCGTCCACGTGGGCTGTGAAGGCCCTGGCGTGGACGCCCGAATCGGTCCTGGAGCAGCCGACCACGCGGGGGCCGCGATGGCCGACCGCCGAGAGAGCGGCGTCCACGAGCCCCTGGACCGTCGTGCCCCGGGCCTGGGCCTGCCAGCCCTGCAATCCCGTCCCCGCGAAAGCCAGGTCGAGACGCAACCGGGTCCGGTGGTGGATGGGGTCTTTGCGGGCCACGGCGGCGGCCTCAGGCGCGGGCTGGCGGTCCGGAGCCGGTCAGCTCAGGGCCCCCGGCATGGTCTGTTCGAGGAGGTCGGTGATGATCTTCTGGAGGTTGGAAGACTGGATGGGCTTGCTGATGTAGGCGTTCGCCCCCAGGGCCAGGCCCCGCTCCCGGTCCTCCTTGGCCCCCTCCGTCGTGATGATGACGATGGGCAGGGCACGGGTCTTCGGGTTTTGCCGGATGAGGGAAACGAGCTTCAGGCCGTCCATGACCGGCATGTTGATGTCCGTCAGCACCATGTCCACATCTTCCGTTTGCAGTTTCTTCAAGGCATCCACGCCGTCCACCGCCTCCAGGATGGTGCAACCCTTGAAGCGCTTGAGGGAGAAGGAAATGAGCTGCCGCATGGTGGGGGAGTCTTCCACGACCAGAAAGCGCAACCCTTCCATACCGTACCCCCTCACCCTTTCGCGACGGGCGTGGTCAGCAAGTCCAGGAAGCCCTGAATGGTGTTCAGTTTCCGCTCGGATTGGGAATAGAGCTTGCTGGAGAAGACGGCTGTGGCGGCGTGGGCGGCGAGCAGGGAGAAGAGCTCGTAGTCCACGGCGGTGAAGGCATCCTTCTGAACGAGGAGCTTGCCGATGTTGATGACGCCGATAACGTTCTCCTTGATCTTCAGCGGGATGCACGCGATGGGGTGTTCAAAGTCCACGCTGTACCCGGTGCCGGCCTGGTTGATGTAGTAAGGCTCCCCGGACTTGGCCACCCGCCCCAGGATGCCTTCCCCGATCCGCACGGAGGGGAAGACCTGGCCTTCGTCGTATCCTTCGTGGGCGATGGTACCCAGCTCGTTGGTCTTTTCGTCCAGAAGCATGATGGAGAAAACCTCGGCCCCGATGAGGTTGATGATGATCTCCATGACGATCTGGACCACTTCCTGGAAATCCAGCGTGGAATGGAGCTGGTAGGAGGCGACATACAAGTTGGCCAGGTTGTTGTTCTGCTCCTCCACCTCCACGTACCGCTGGGCGAAGTCCTTGTTCTCCTCCTCGACCCGCTGGAAAGCCGTTTCCAGCTCGCGCTTCTCCCGTTCCACCGCCTCCAGGCGCTTCCGGAGGTGCTCCAGCTCCGCTTCCAGGCCTCGGTTCTCCCCCGTATGGGACTGGAGGGAGGCGACCTGAAACCGGAGCCGCTCGTTTTCCTTCAAGAGATCCTGGATGAATTCCTTCTGCTTGGACAGCATCTGAAGGAATTCCTGGCTCTTCTTGAATACGTCGCTGTGGTCTTCTGGCATCGCAGGATCCCGTCTGGGGAGGTTTGTACCACAGGGTCAGGGCGATTGCAACGAATTTTCTTCCAGGATGGCGTTTCGGTTGATGAGATCGGTGATGCCTTCCAGGTCGCCCACGTGGTCCGCCACGCCGGCCCGGACCACCTCCTTGGGCATTCCGTAGATGACGGCGGAAGTCTCGCTCTCGGCCAGGACGATGCCTCCCGCCCCATGGACGGCCCGGGCGCCCTCGGTCCCGTCGTCCCCCATTCCGGTCAGCACGGCGCAAAGGCAGTTCTTGCCGTATATTTCGGCCAGGCTGGCCAGGAGGATGTTGGCGCAGGGGGCGAAGCGGTCTTCGGCCCGGCGTTCGGTCACGCGGAGGACGACCTGCTGTCCCTGATGCCCCAGGCGGGTCTGCCTGCCTCCCGGGGCGATGTAGACGGTCCGGGACGCAAGCACCTCCCCGTCCACCGCCTCGTGAACCGTCCTGCCCGTAAGCCCCTGGAGGCGTTCGGCAAAAAGCCGGGTGAAGACGGGGGGCATGTGCTGGCAAACCAGGATCGGCGACAGGATCTTCTTGGACAGGCCCTGCAGGATCCTCTGGACGGCGGGCGGTCCGCCGGTGGAAGCCGCCAGGGCCACCACCTCCGCCCTCCGGGCGCCCCGGGCCTGGGGCGGGGGATCGGGCGGCATGGGGGCGGCGGCGTCGAGCCGCTTGCGGACCCTGTCTAGCTTGAGGGACGGGATGGAGAGGATCTTCGCGAGGAGTTCCGCCTCCATGTTCTTCAATTCTGGGGAGGCTGTGCGCGTGGGTTTGACCACGAAATCCACGGCGCCCAAGTCCAGGGCCTTGAAGACCGAACGGTCCGATTCCCGGGCCGACACCACGATCACCGGCATGGGCCGGTTGGCCATCACCCATCTCAGGACCGCGAAGCCGTCCATGTTGGGCATTTCCAGGTCGAGGGTCATGACATCGGGTTGGAGACGGAGGATCTTCTGAAGGGCATCCTCACCGTCGAAGGCCTTACCCACCACCTCGACCTGTCCCGAGCCCTCGAGGATCTCGGAGATGATTTTGCGATTGAAGGACGAGTCGTCCACGACGAGGACGCGGATCGGTCTCACGGAGCCTCCTTGGTGTAGACGAGGTCCGTGGGGAGGTGGATCAGTCGGAACCTGTCCGTAACCGATATGAGGCTCTCGGAGTGCCCCAGGAGAAGGAAGCCCCCCTCTCGAAGTTTCTCGTGGAATCGCTCCATGACCCGAACCTTGGCGTCCATGTCGAAATAGATAATGACGTTGCGGCAGAAAATCACGTCAAAGGGCAGGAGAAGGCCGTAGCGCTCCGTCTCGAAGAGGTTGAAGCGGGAAAACTGGACGCGGCGTCGGACCTCCTCGCGGAGTCGGTACTTTCCGGGACCTTCCGATTGGAACCAGCGCGCCTTGAAGGACGAATCCACGCCTCGGAAGGAGCTTTCGGAATAGATCCCTTCCTTGGCTCGGGCCAGGACTCGCGTGTTGATGTCCGTCCCCAGGATTTCAAAGCCCCCGTCGGTCCACAGGCCGGATTCCGCGAGGAGGATGGCGACGGAGTAAGGTTCCTCCCCGCTGGAACAGCCGGCGCTCCAGATGCGGATCCGCTGGCCCGGCCTGGCCTCCTTCAAGCGCGGGACGATGTCCTTGACGAAGCACTGGAGCTGGCGCTCCTCGCGCATGAAATAGGTCTCGTTGGTGGTGATCAGCGAGATGAGCCGGTCCCACTCCTGCAGCCGGTCCGGATCGAACTGCAGGTAGTGGTAGTAGTCCATGGGGGAGAGCCCACCCAGCGCCTCGAGGCGGTTTTCCAGCCGCTTTTCGAAAAAGAACCGGCTGGAGGGCCCGAAGGAGAGCCCCAGCTCGTCGTGCACGAGCTTGCAGTAGAGTCGGAACAGCTCGTCGTCGAGGAGGTTCCGCTCCGGTGCGCCGCTCTCCCAAAGGGCCATCGTCTAGGAGTTCTCCAGGTGCTTGAGGATTTCGATGAGGATGAGTTTGGTCTGAAAGTCCACCGATTGGGCCTCGTGTTCGATCAACCGCTGGTTCTCCCGCCCGAGGCTGAGGAAGAAAGAGAAGGCGGCGTCCTTGAGGACCGGGTCCGTCAGGTAGTTCAGCATGCGGGGGACGGCCTGCACGGCCCGGAGGGACACCAGGGCCTGGATCACGGTCTGCTTGACCAGCGGATCCGGATCGTGCTCCAACTCCTTCAGCAGGAAGGGAAGGTAGCGGTCGTCCTGGGAGGACCCCATCAGTTCGATGGCCGTGGACCGGATTTCCCAGTGGACGTCGTCCAGCGCCTCCTCCAGAACGCGCAGGGCGTCCGGACGGTGGGACCGGGCCAGGGCACCGAGGGCCGCCCTCCGGATCTCCAGGGGGGCGTCGCTCCGCCGGGCGAGAGCCATGACCTGTGGAAAGAGGGCCCCGCACCCCACTTCTCCGAGTCCCTTGAGGGCCCCCAACTGAACGGGAAGGCCGTCCTCCTCCAGGACCTTGAGCAGGGCCTCGGCCACCTGGGGGACCGTGCTTTGCGCCAGGTGGACCGCCGCCTCGGAGCGAACCCAGACATCGGGGTCCGTCAGGAGGGTCATGAGGGTCTCGCGCTGGCGGGCGAGAAGCTCTCGGCCGAGGGCGGATACGGCCGTGCGTCGGACTTTCGGATCCGGGTCCCCCAGGAGGGGAAGGAGGGGTTCGAAGGACGTGGATCCGGCCCGTTCGGCCACCAGGCGGACGACGGTCCTACGGACGGCTGGGGAGGCGTCCCGAAGACCGGGGAGCAGCTCGGAGGTGTCGGTGCCGAGGCCCTCGGACAGCAGGAGGTAGCCGGCTCGGCGGACGCCTTCCTCCTCCTCCTCGGTCATTTTGCGACCCACCTCGGCCAGGCGATTCCGGTGGGCCGGGTTGCGCCTGGCCATGGAGCGGAGCGCCTGGAGGGCCGTCTCATGAAAGGTCGAATCGGGCTCCCTGAGCACGCCAATGAGTTCCTGGAGGGCGCGCGGGTCGTCCAGTTCCCCCAGGGCGGAGAGGGCCTCCATGCGAACCTGGACATCCTCCTCCCGGGCCTGGCTCAGGAGGGGGACCACCGCTTCCGGACCGCCGGTCTTTCCAAGGAGGCGGATCAGGAGCACCCGCTGGTTGAGATCCACCGCACGGCTGAGGCGCTGAACCACGGCGCGGGTGGCCGACTGGCCGTAAGCCGTCGCGGCGGCATAGGCGTCCTTCTGGAGGTAGACGTTGTCGAGTTCGTCCAGGACCCTGTCCAGGAGGCTCAGATCGCCCAGGGCCCCGGCCACCGCGATCATTCCCCGCCGTTCGGGAGCCTTGGACTCGGGCCAGGCCCTGTCGAGGGGCTCGAGAAGCTCCATCGGGAAGTGGCTCCGGATCAACCGGGCGAGTTCCGCCTGGTGTCGCGGGAGAAGGGGAGCGGGGATGCCCGAGTGGTGCAGGCGCCCGAGGGTGTCCATCAGGTCGCCGAGAGGGGTCTCGCCCCCCCGAGCCCTCTCCAGCAGGAAAGGGACCACGGTGAGGTCGGACATCTTTCCGAAGGACTTGAGGACGGCCTTCCGGAACTTCCGATCCTCGTACAGGTCCATCAGCTTGGCGGTGGCCTGGGGGCCCCCGATGTGGCTCAGGGCCTCGATGAGGTGGTACCAGAGCCAGTCATCCTCCCGCCGGAAGATGTCGAAGAGGACGGGCAGGCTGCCCGTGTCCCGGAGCTGACCCAGGCTCGTGATGGCCGCCGAAATGATGTTCTTGTTCTCGTGGCTCAGGTAGTAGATCAAATGGGGCGCGGACGTTCGGGAGGGGATCTCCCCGAGCAGTGTGACCAGGGCGAGCTTGACGTCGAGGTCCCCTTCCACGAGCTGGTCGTAGACGCTGGGGAGAACCTGGGGACCGATTTTGACGAGGGCCTCGACCGCCGAATTGCGCTTGCCGGCGTTTTCGGAATCGTACAGGGCGCCGAAGAGGATCGGAAGCGTCTCCTGTCCCGGGTAGAGGAGGAGAGATTCCACGGCGGCCTTGCGCACCCTCCAATTCGGGTCTCCCAGCAGGCCATCCAGGAGAGCCAGGGCCTCCGCGCTGCGGGATTCCCCGAGGCCGAGGGCCGCCTTACGCCGCGTCTCCGCGTCCGGAGCCCGGGCCTGAGAGCGCAGGGCCTCGATCATCGCCCCCCTCCTCTCGCCGCCGACCAGGCGACGTACTGGTTCACCACTTCCGACAGGAGTTCCCCTGCGCCCGGTTTCTTGCCCTCGAGATACCGTCGCGCCTCCGAGGCCTCCTGGGGAAAGGCCGCGAAAAACCCGGGGGCGTCCTTGATTCGGGCCATCTTTTCCGGGTGGTAGACCATCAGGTCCGCGAAGACGCTGCGGGCCAGGCGAAGGGACTCGGTGTCCTTTGAGCCTGGCGAGGAACCGTCGACCGCCAGGGGGAGGTGGAGATGGTAGGCCAGCTTCTGAAGGACCGCCTGCTCGGTGTACCCCTCTTCGAGATAATCGTCGGCGCCGTACAGGGACTCGGGGCGGCGGTGGTAGCGACGAGAACTATGGATGGCGCCCATCAGAAGAATGGCCTTCGGGGAGCGTCCAAGTTCCCGGAGGCGGGCGATCAGGTCGACCCCCATGAGCCCGGGCAGGTAGGGGTTCACCAGGAGCAGGTCAGGCCGCCTCTCGGTTACCGCTTCCAGGGCCGTATATCCGTCTTCCGCCATCACCAGGCCGAAACCCTGGCGCCTCATGACGTCGATCACGAAATTCCGAAAATCCCGCTGGATGTCCGCCACGACGGCCGTGGCGACGTGGCCCTGGCCCTCCAATTCGTGCCTGTGAGCCTCGGTTGGATTCGAAAGGAACTCCCTCCCGCATCCCCGGCAGTGAACCCGGAGGAGCTTGGCGTGGTCGGCGGGGAGTTTGTACCGCTTGAGGCAGTAGGGGCAGTGGACGTACATACGGCCTCCGGGTCAGAGCTCGAAGGTGAGGAAGAGGGGGAGATTCAGGAACGCGACGGCCCGGCCGCCGTGGTGGAAGACACCCTCTACGTACTCCTGGATGACGGGCCGGAACCCGTCCGGCGGGGGTTCGAGGGACTGCACGTCCACCTCCACCAGCTGCTCGATCCCGTCCACCAGGAGCCCGAATTGGTCCGCTCCCATATCCAGGATCACGATCTTTCTACCCTCGGGGTCGGAAGGGCGGTGGATCCCCAGCCGGGCGGCGACGTCGAGGACGTTCACGATCTTTCCGCGGAGCGTCAGGATTCCCTTGAGATAGGGGGGGGCGTTGGGGATGGGCGTGATGTCGCGCTCGTCGATGATGAGGGTGATGTCGTGGATGGGAATGGCGTACTTTTCCCGATGAAGGACGAAGACCAGGAGTTTCTCGCCCCCGGCGGATCCGGTTCGTCCGGCGACCTCTCCCCCTTCCTCGGCCGAGGGCGGAGTGGCGGGTTCCGGTGTCGGCGTCCAAGATGGGGGAAGCGCATCCGATCCGGCTGGCGTCGGGGCGGACGGCGGAGGCGCCGACTCGGGTTCGGACGGGGGCGGAACCGCCCCCTCCGCGGGAGTGCGGACATCCTCTTTCGGAGATTCCGGCCCGTTGGGG